>RFTR01000123.1 GCA_009923345.1 Betaproteobacteria bacterium | reverse complement strand
GTCGTGCAGGTCACGGGTTCGGTTGCTGGTCAATATGGTGACGGGCATCGCGGTCGCACGTTGGGTGCCAAGTTCTGGAATCGTGACTTGGTACTCGCCTAAATATTCCAGTAGAAAAGCTTCAAATGGCTCGTCAGCACGATCCACCTCGTCAATCAATAAGACTGCACCGGGCGCAGGCGTTTGCAAGGCCTGCAAAAGGGGACGGCGGATCAAATATTTTTCTTGGTAGACCTCTTGCTCTACCGCATCGGTATCGGTGCGCGACTGCGCAGCGCGCATGTGCAAGAGTTGCGCAGCATGGTTCCATTCGTACAAGGCCTCGCGTTGTTCCATGCCGTCGTAGCATTGCAAGCGAATGAGCGGACGCGCTAAAACTTTGGCTAGCGCTTTGGCGAGTTCGGTTTTACCGACGCCAGGCTCACCTTCTAGCAACAAAGGGCGTTGCAGACGAAGACTCAAAAAAACGGCGGTTGCTAGCCGCCGTTCTGCTTGGTAGCCCACGCCCGCCAGGGCGTGGATTACATCGTCTATGGAATTTAACGCAGGGCTTACGCTCATCCGATCGCCTGTTGTACCGCGCGTTGGGTTTGCACTTTGATCAAGTGGGCGCGATAGGCCGCAGAGGCGTGTAAGTCACCGTTGAGGTTGCTAGCGTCAATGCTGACGCCCTCGGTTGCTTGTGGTGTAAAGCTCTTGCTCAATGCAGCTTCAAGCCCAGCATGTCGAAACACGCCGTTGCCAGCACCCGTAACCGCGACATGCACACCGCTACCAGTATCAGCCACAAACACACCGACCAAAGCAAAGCGCGAGGCAGGTTGCTTGAACTTGGCATAGGCCGCACGCTTAGGAATCGGAAAACTGATGGCGGTGATGAGTTCGCCGGCTTCTAGAGCCGTGGAATACATGCCTTGAAAGAACTTGTCTGCCGCAATCGTGCGTTGGTTGGTGTGGATGGTCGCACCCAAGGCCATCACAGCGCTGGGGTAGCAAGCCGCAGGGTCGTTGTTAGCAACAGAGCCACCTAAGGTGCCCATGGCGCGCACTTGCTTGTCACCAATGCCAGCGGCTAAGGCTGCGAGTGCAGGGATGTGCTTTTTCACATCAGTGTTGTTCTCTACATCTTGGTGGCGCACCATGGCGCCGATGACGATGTTGTTACCGTCTTTTTTGATGCCTTTGAGTTCAGCAATCTTGCCCAAGTCGACCAGCTGTTCTGGCTGCATCAGGCGTTGCTTCATCGAGGCCAACAGGGTTTGGCCACCAGCCAATGCTTGTCCACCGGCTTTGACGAGTTTGGCGGCGTCCGCGGTGGCGGAGGGGCGTTCGTAGGTAAATGCGTACATATCTAATTCCTTCTAATTTTATTTAAGCGTGGGCCGCCTGAATCGCTTCCCACACACGGTGGGGAGAGGCTGGCATATCCAAATCTTTGACGCCTAACGGAGCCAATGCGTCAAGGACGGCGTTGATAACAGCTGGGGGCGAGCCAATTGCACCGGCTTCGCCGCAACCTTTGGTGCCTAAAGGGTTGTGGGTACAAGGTGTGCAGACATGGCCAATCTTGAACTCTGGGAAGTCATCCGCGCGGGGCATGGCGTAGTCCATGAACGAGCCTGTGAGCAACTGGCCAGTTTCGCGGTCGTACACACAACGCTCCATCAAAGCTTGTCCAATGCCTTGGACCAAACCACCGTGGACTTGGCCTTCCACAATCATGGGGTTGATGATGGTGCCAAAGTCATCCACTGCCGTGAAGCGGTCTAACTTCACTTCGCCCGTGTTGGGGTTGACTTCCACCTCAGCGATGTAAGTGCCTGCTGGGAAGGTGAAGTTAGTGGGGTCATAGAACGCAGTTTCGTTCAAGCCAGGCTCGAGTTTGTCGAGTGGGTAGTTGTGCGGCACATAGGCGGTAAGCGCCACTTGACCGAACGGGATTTTTTTGTCCGTGCCTTTGACAGAGAACTCGCCGTTGGCGAATTCGATGTCGGTGTCGGCGGCTTCCATCAAATGGGCAGCGATTTTTTTCGCTTTCGATTCGATTTTGTCCAAGGCCTTCATGATGGCCGCACCCCCCACGGAGATAGAGCGAGAACCATAAGTGCCCATGCCAAAAGGCACGCGCCCGGTGTCGCCGTGGACGATGTCGACGTTCTCAACTGGGATACCCAAACGCGCAGCCACCACTTGTGCAAACGTGGTTTCATGGCCTTGTCCATGGCTGTGCGAGCCAGTGAATACCGTCACGCTGCCAGTAGGGTGCACACGAATTTCGCCGCACTCAAACAAGCCAGCTCGCGCGCCCAAAGCGCCGGCGATATTGCTAGGTGCAATGCCACAGGCTTCGATGTAACTCGAGTAACCGATGCCGCGCAACATGCCTTTAGCAGCGCTCGCAGTTTTGCGCTTTTCAAAGCCAGCGACATCGGCGAGTTTTTGCGATTCGTTCATGCAGGCATGGAAGTCGCCTGTGTCGTATTGCAAAGCCACAGGGGTTTGGTAGGGGAAGGCTTTGATGAAATTGCGTTTGCGAATTTCGTCTTGGCCAAGGCCTGTTTCCCAAGCCGCGCGGCTGACCAAACGCTCGAGTAAGTAAGTGGCTTCTGGGCGACCAGCGCCACGGTAGGCATCGACAGGTGCGGTGTTGGTAAACCATGCATCCACTTCGACATAGATCTGCGGCGTGTTGTATTGGCCAGCTAACAACGTGGCATACAAAATGGTGGGCACACAAGTGGAGAAGGTTGATAAATAAGCTCCCAAGTTGGCGTTGGTATGTACCTTGAGTGCCAAGAAATGCCCGTCTTTGTCTAGCGCCATTTCGGCGTGGCTGGCGTGGTCGCGTCCGTGCGCGTCAGACAAGAACGCTTCAGAACGGTCGCATGTCCAGCGGATGTTGCGATTGAGTTTCTTAGATGCCCAAGTTAGGCACACGTCTTCGGCGTAGAGATAAATCTTGGCGCCAAATCCGCCGCCGACATCGGGTGCGATTACGCGCACTTTGTGTTCAGGCAAGCCCAGCACAAAGGCTGTCATCAGCAAGCGCTCGACGTGCGGATTTTGATTGGACACATACAAGGTGTATTCGTCGTTAGCGCGGTTGAAAGAACCAATTGCAGCGCGCGGCTCCATCGGGTTGGGTACCAGACGGTTGTTGATCAGGTCGAGTTTGGTGATGTGCGCAGCTTTGGCAAATGCGGCGTCTACTTGGGCTTTGTCACCGATCGCCCATTTATAGCAATGGTTGTCAGGAGCGACTTCGTGCAAAGCAGTGGCTTTGGCGGCATCAAGGACATCCACAACCGCTGGTAAAACGTCGTAATCGACATGGACCAATTCAGCGGCGTTACGGGCTTGCTCGAGAGTTTCAGCCACCACCATGGCGACGTGGTCGCCGACATAGCGCACCTTGCCTTGTGCCAAGATGGGGTGGGCGGGTTCCTTCATCGGTTGGCCACTGGTGTCGGTGATCAGCCAGCCGCAAGGCAAGCCATTGATGCTGTCGCCTGCGACGTCTTGGCCATCAAAAATACCGATGACGCCAGGGGCTGCCAAAGCAGCTTTTTTGTCGATCGATTTGATGTGCGCATGCGCGTGGGGTGAACGCACGAAGTAGGCGTGCGTCATATTGGCCATTTGCACGTCGTCGGTGTATTGGCCAGCGCCCGTCAAGAAACGGTAATCTTCCTTGCGACGTAAGGATTCCCCAATGTGGGGGAGTTTGGAAAAGTCAGATGCACCCATGGTTTGTCTCCTGAATTAAGTATTGGTTTAGGACTTCATGGCAGCAGCGCCATGCTGCACTGCTTTGACAATGTTTTGGTAACCCGTGCAGCGGCACAGATTGCCTTCGAGCTGTTCGCGAATCTCTTGTTCGCTGGCGTTGGGGTGTTTTTTGCATAAATCCACCGCACTCATCACCATGCCAGGTGTACAAAAGCCGCATTGCAGGCCGTGGCACTCTTTAAAAGCGGCTTGCATGGGGTGCATGGTGCCGTCAGGCTTGGCCAAGCCTTCGATGGTGGTGATTTGTGCGTCGGCTACTTGGGCCAGCAGCATATTGCAAGACTTCACCGCGTCGCCGTTGACGATGACGGTACAAGCACCGCACTGCGCGGTGTCGCAACCCACATGGGTGCCGGTTAGATGGAGGTGTTCACGCAGGGCTTGCACCAATAAAGTATTAGGTGCCGCCTCGACAGTGACTGACTTGCCGTTAACGGTGAGATGGGTTTGCATGGGAAATAGTCTCCTGAGACGAAAATTGTGGTTTTTGGGGCGTATGCAACGCAGGTTACAAGCCAGAGTAAGACACTAAAGTAGACAACTTTTTTAGGTGCTACCTCGTAAGGAAATACCCTCTAGCGCGCTTAAAAATCGCGTTCGATCAGCTCAATTTTGTATCCGTCCGGGTCTTGCACAAAGGCGATCACGGCCGTGCCACCGGCGACGGGGCCAGCTTCGCGGGTGATTTTTCCGCCCGCTTGGCGAATTTTTTCGCAAGCAGCTTTGGCGTCAGGCACGCCCAAGGCAATGTGGCCATACGCTGTACCAATCTCGTAGTTGGAAACGCCGTAGTTGTAGGTAAGTTCTATTTCAGCTTGGTCAGGATTGCTGGCGTAACCGACAAAAGCGAGGTCGTATTTTTGCTCGGGGCGTTTGGTGGTACGCAGCAATTGCATACCCATGGCCTGGGTGTAGAAATCGATGGAACGCTGAAGGTCGCCGACGCGCAGCATGGTGTGTAAAAGACGCATGGTTGAAAAACTCCTGTAGAAACCGATTGGTGAGCAACAAGCATGTTAACGAACGAAAGAGTAGAGTTACGCCTAGATTCAATATTTCTCGGAGATTTACGCTATGTCCAAAGACATTATGTTGCTGTCATCGGTGCCCACTTTTATGATGAACGATTTGCAGCAAGAGTATGTGCTGCATGACCATGCACATATTCTCGACCCCGAGGCATTTACCAAAGTGACGGCCTTCGTAGGCGTGGGCAGTACATCCAAGGTAGACCGCAAGTTGTTGGCGATGTTTCCTAACGTCAAAATGATTTCGATTTTTGGTGTGGGCTATGACGGTATTGACGTCGCCGCTGTAAAAGAGCGTGGCATACAAGTTACCCACACGCCCGATGTGTTGACAGACGACGTGGCAGATTTGGCCATGGGTTTGATTTTGTCAATGGGCCGTCGCATTCCGCAGTCTGATAAATTTGTGCGCAATGGAGATTGGGTTAGCGAACCCTTCACCATGACGCACAAAGTAACCGGCTCGCGCTTAGGTGTGGTGGGGTTTGGGCGGATTGGGCAAGCCATTGCTAAGCGAGCGGCTGCGTTTGACATGACTATTGCTTATACCGGCCGTCGCGCTAAAACCAATGCCCCGTTCCGCTACTACCCTACAGCAACCGAACTCGCTACCAACTCAGACTATCTAGTGGTTGCCGTTCCAGGTGGGGACGACACCAAAAATATGATCAACGCACAAGTGCTCAAGGCGCTTGGCCCGAGAGGCATTGTGGTCAATATCGCCCGCGGTAGCGTGGTTGACCAAACCGCGCTGATCCAGGCTTTGAAAGATAAAAGCATTGCTGGCGCAGGACTAGATGTGTTTTGGGATGAGCCCAATATCGACCCACAATTTTTCAAATTGCACAACGTGGTGCTAACACCGCACAACGGAAGCAATACCCATGAGACGCGCCGCGCTATGGCTGATCTGGCGTTAGCAAATTTAAAGGCTTTTTTTGACGAACGGCCTTTATTGACTTTGATTCCCGAATGCCAATAAACCATTTTCGAATTTGTAAGTAAGAAAGCCCGCTGTTTGAACTTCTCCAACTTGGTTGGGTCAGCTCAAACAGCGGGCTTGGTATTTTTGGGCGCAGTTTTTAGCGTTTAAATCCGCCACCACCACCACCGCTTCGGCCGC
>RFTR01000122.1 GCA_009923345.1 Betaproteobacteria bacterium | reverse complement strand
ACGCTTGGTGCGTTTACTTCCGTACGTCGCCAGCAGTCTTAACCTTCCCGCTTCCACATGGGGGGCCCAACCAGTTGAATCGCTGTGGCCCATGATGTGGCCACCTAATAGAGATTGCATGCCTTCAGCAACACCTTTAAATGGAATGTGTTGCATTTTGATACCGGCCTTAAAGCCGAACTCTTCCATCACCAGATGCGGACTGGTTCCTGTTCCTGGCGTTCCAAAACTAAATTGCCCAGGATTTAATTTCGCATATTCCACCAAGTCTTTGATTGTTTTGATGGGCGAGTCTGCCCGCACTACCAAGCCAAATGTATAGCCCGTCAGGCATGCGATCCAGGTAAAGTCTTTCAAAGGATCAAACTGCACCTTCTGCATATGCGGAATGCGAAGCACGCTGATAGGCAACTGGGCCAAGGTGTAGCCATCTGGCTTGGCGTTCACAAGTTCTACAGCACCCAATGTGCCGCCTGCACCAGGCTTGTTGTCCACAATCACCGTTTGATTGAGAACCTTTGAAGCGCTTTCAGCAAACACACGCATCACGATATCCGTAGTCCCGCCAGCAGTCCACGGGCAGATATAGCGAATGGTGCGCGAAGGAAAATTTTGCGCGAACGCTTTTTGTGAATGAAGAAGAGGAAGGCTAGCAGAGGCAGTCAGTGCCGCTGCTGAGCCTAGGAAATGTCGGCGTTGTGTCATTCAGTTCCTCTGGTGTTTAATCCTGCGCACCCAATAATAGTTTGCAGGATGCAAGTTAACTAATTTGCAATTGCTACGCAATAGAGGATTCCTCAAGGCGCTGGTATAAACCCTTGCACTTATTATCTTTTGCCACACTTTAGGGTTATTCCCCCCGAAGGATTCAAACAAATCAAGTCATTATTACTTTCATGGTGATAAAAAATATTATTTGACAATTAAGGGGCTCTGGTATGCGTGCTTTTTTAAATTTATTCCTAGTAATTCTTATGTCCGTTTTTCCGGTGAGTGCCTTTGCACAAAACTTTCCCAATCAAAAATATGAGGTATGGCCAGCTAAAGACTTTCGTTTCCATACAGGCGAAGTAGCGCCAACGTTAAATATTGGTTACACCACAATCGGAAACCCCGCAGGCGAAGTGATTGTTATTTTGCATGGCACAACTGGGACAGGCGCCGGCATGCTCAGTAGTGCGTTTGGTGGCGAATTATTTGGGCCTGGTCAACCGTTAGACGCTGCGAAATACTTTATTGTTCTACCCGACTCTATTGGCACAGGCAAATCAAGCAAGCCCTCTGACGGGTTGAAAGCCCAATTCCCTAAATACAACTACGACGATATGGTCGCCGCCCAATACCGGTTACTTACTGAAAAACTCAATTTGAAACACGTGCGTATGGTGCTGGGCAACTCTATGGGTGGCATGCAAACATGGTTGTGGGGAATCAAGCACCCAACATTTATGGACATCTTGGTTCCTATGGCATCAATGCCCAGTGAGATGTCAGGTCGAAATTGGATGATGCGTCGCCTCATCATTGATTCCATTCGAAACGATCCAGAATGGATGGGCGGCAATTACGTCAAACAACCACGAAGCTTGCAATTTGCCTCCCTCTTCTACGCCATTGGAACTAATGGAGGCAACCAAGGCCTCCAGCGACAAGCACCTACGCGCGCCAAAACAGATCAACTTTTGAGCGAGCGATTTAGCGCGCCTTTTACGGGTGATGCAAACGACCATCTCTACCAATGGGACGCATCTAGGGACTACAACCCACTCGATCACATTGACAAAATCAAAGCTACTGTGCTTGCGATCAACTCCGCCGACGATGAACGCAATCCGCCAGAACTTGGCGTCATGGAAAAAGCATTAGCAAGAATTCCAAACGCTCGACTTTTGCTCATTCCCGCTTCTGATCAAACTGCGGGTCATGGCACAACAGGGCAAGCTAAATGGTGGAAGCAAGAGGTAGGTGCTTTGATTCAGTCTGCACCTTATCTTAAGTAAGCCTTTTCGAACACATTACTGTTTATCCAAACACAAGGTCTTCAACCAATCCGGTTTATCCGGATAGTGCGTATCCACCCACTCGATAGATTTCTTATCTCCCAACGACGCCGCCTTAGAAATCAAACGCGTGGCTTCAGACATGCTGAGCGCCACGCCTTTACCGCTTTCGTACAAAAGCCCAAGTTCGCGCAATGCGATGGGGTTGTCTTGTTCGGCAGACAGTTGTAGCCAATTGAAGCCCTTGTCTACGTTTTCTTCAACGCCATGGCCATAGATGAACATCATGCCTAACTGCACTTGCGCGTCATCGTCGCCGCCATTCGCGGCTTGCTTAAACCAATACGCGGCGGCGGGAATGTCTTCTTCGACGCCCTCGCCCCACATATAGGCCATTCCTACTTTGTAGCCAGCGCGGATTAACTTCTTTTTTGCAGCTTCCATGTACAAGGCGAAGGCGCGTTCTAGGTCTTTGTCTACGCCGTGTCCGTTTTCATATGACACCGCCAACACATACGTACCCCAAGGGTCGCCTTGTATGTGCGCCAAGTGAAACAAGTTGTGCGCCTTCTCAAAATCTTGCGCAACCAAGTCACCCGCCATATAGGCCGTACCCAATGCGGTTTGGCAATTGGAATTACCTAACTTGTCCATGGCGGGTTTGTGTCCAAGTTCGGCCGCCGCTTTCGTCCAAGCAAAACCTTCGGCTTGTAACTCTGGCGTGTTGCCAAAGTAAAGCAGTTGGTGCCCGAGCAAAGTTTGGCCAAATACTTCTTCGAGTATGGAAGCGCGCTTGAGGTAGCTGATGCCCTCCTCTTTACGCCCTGGCTCATCGAGCAACATGCGTCCATAGGATGTGCACCCAATCGCGCTGCCCACGCGAACGGCTTTTTTGATCCAGTACGCCGCTTGCTCTTTGTCTACCGTGCAAATGGACGAGCCATACATGTATTGGTAATACACAAAAGTGCACGCCGAAGCTTCACCTAACTCCGCTGCTTTTTTGATTAAGTCGAGTGCATGCTGTTTTTCAGTATCGGATTGCGCTAATTTATTGAGGTGAAATGCATAGCAATACTTGGCAAACGCATCGTCTGCTTGCGCGCCGAGTTCCAAGTGTTTGTCGTAATGGTCTTTGTCGCTGTCTGCCCAATAGCAGTGGGCATACATGTCGCCCATGTCTGCGGCTTTTTGAAACAAGACATTGGCGGCAGGCTCGTCGGTCAGTGCTGTGTAGCGCGCTAGGTTGATCAAGCAACGCGTGGAGCCTGCTTCGGCGCCCTTGCGGTACCAACCGAGTCCGATGTCGTCGTTCTTTTCAACACCGTAGCCTAAGCGGTACCAACGCCCTAAGTGGAACATGGCGAGTGCATTGCCAGCTTCAGCTTGTTCTGTCAAACCCGCGACTGCTTTGTCAAATTGTTTGGGGGTATCTGCTTCGCCCCAATACGTCAGCATTTTTTGGTACGCAGCTTCTTGCTCGGCGAAAGTGCCGTAAGTGTGGTTTAGGTAGTCCACAAAATCACGTGCATTGGTGCTGTTTTCAATGCAGTTCCAAATGAACTGGTCTAGGTCTTGATCCGTTAATAACGCTTCCATGTGTGCCCCCTTCGTATTAGGGGTTCAGGATAGGGTTTGAGGGGCTCAGATGGTGAGCTTGGGATGGTTTTAAAAAGTCAGTCTTTATAAAAAATAGAGTGACAAACAAACTCGATTGGAAAGGGTTCATTAGGATTAATAAATATGCAAAAGGTCATCCAAAAGAACCACTCTCTTGAAATAAAAAGAAAACAGAATTATCATGCGGCATGAATACATGAAACTTGAAAGAGGTAGTTATGACGCTAGTGCTTACAGAGAATCCAACAGTCAAATCCATAGGTGCAAGTGGTCAAATATCACTTGGCAAAGAGTTTGCTGGCCGACAAGTATTGGTAGATTCGCCAGCCAAAGGGGTTTGGATCATTCGAACAGCCACCATCATTCCAGACAACGAGGCTTGGCTGCATGAAGAAAAAACCCTCAATAGTCTCAAAAAAGCTATCGCATGGGCAGCAAAAAACCCAACAAAGTCGTCTAACCCTGACGATCTTCCCGCCACTAAAAACTCAGGCGTTAACCGAAAAGCACGTTCAGCTTGATTTAAATAACGCTGAGTTTCAGCGCACTTGGATAGCGCTTGAATCAGATGAAGCTGAACGCGTTAGGTCAACTTTCAAAAAAATATTGAAATTGACTTGGCCCGAAGTCTACAAAGACAAAGGCCTACATTGGGAAAAAATTCAAAGTATTACTGGCTCACAAGGCCATGAATCGCTTTACTCGTTCCGCCTAACTAAATCCGCCAGGGGTATCGGATTTAGGCATGGCAACCATTTGTGTGTTCTGTTGGTGAGCGCCGATCATGATGGGGCTTACGGGAAAAAATAGCTAATAGCTAATGGTGAGCTTATTGCGGAACAAACCCAGTTTCGTCGAGAAATTTCAAATAATCGCCGTGCTCTATCTGGTGCTTGCCGGCAATGCTTCTGTTGAAGCGGTAAAACCCCGCAGAGATAAACGTATTGGATTCAACCAGGCAGACACTCGCCTCCTCACGGATGTATTCACTTTTGTCTGCAGGCGCGTCTGGGTAAAAAGCTTCAATCTTGTCTAGCGCAGCCAATACTGTGGCGTCCACCTCAAACACCTCGCCCCACACTTTGCCGGCGCCGTGGACAACTGCTGGGTAAGGACCTAAGTCGTAGAGCAGGCCTGTGATAGTTCCGCTCCCGAGCGAGCGAGAACCTTGCATCGCGTAATGGCGACACAGGCCGGGTAATAAGGTTCCGTAGACGAATATGCGTTCCATAGATTGCTTGATGCAGTAACTCAACCCGACCACAGTTAAGACGCCAAAGCCAGCGGCGCAATTTTCTTAAAGATCGCTTTGGCGCTTTGTTTTTCAGCAATGCGTAAGTCATATGCCGCTTGAAGATTGAGCCACCCTTGGGCTTCGCTTCCAAAATAACGCTCAAGACGAAGTGCTGTGTCAGCAGAGACACCACGCTTACCGTCGACTATTTCCCTTAAACGGGAATACGGAACATGCAACGCCAGTGACAAGGCGCGCACGCTAATACCCACCAGGATGAACTGGCCGCATTCCATTTTTAAACATGATGTTCTTCAGGGCTCATTTTTTCAAAAACCTAATTCGCTATGCGAGCCAAGCCGAACGAGTTGTAACGATTCACTATCTGGAAACCTGTAAATCAATACGAGGTCTGGTTTGATATGGCAATCGCGGTGGTCTGACCATTCACCAGATAGCGGGTGATCTCTATATTTCTTGGGCAATGTTTTCTTCTTCACAAGCAATTGAAGTATTGCCAATAAAACTTCATCCAAAACGTGCCGATATTGCCCTTTGGATTCACGTTTGTAGTCTTTTTTAAATTGTTTTGTTTTCTCAATCGTCCGCATGCAAATCAGCCATCAGCGCATCAATGGTTTTATGCTTGGTAGTCTTGCTTTGACGCGCATCTCGCATTGCTTTGATCGTTGTGGCGTTTGGGACCAAAAGCTCAAAAGGCAGAGACTGTTCACGAGCAACTCTTGTTAATAGCATTCTTAGTGCATCAGACACCGTCAAGCCCATTGCAGCCAGAACAATAGTGGCCTCCTCTTTTATTTGCTCATCAATACGAGCACGAACAACTGAATTTGCTGGCATGTAAGGGTCTCTACTTTTGTAGCTACATTGTAGCGCAGAGAAATCCTTCAGTTGTCCCGTGATCGAAGACTGGCTTGCTGGTTGGTAGGTAATTGAATTTTGCATTTATTAATTATAAATAGTTACTTTAAAAGTAGCAAGAGATTTGGGGAAATCAATCTCCAGCTCTATCAAATGTCCATGATGCAAAGGGACGAGGTGAGATAAACATCTCTCCGTCATAGTCCCAGCCGATTCCTGCAGGATCTGTCTCGGTGTACTCGACGCACGTACGTCCAGTCACGTCCTCGGCAATCTCCTTGGACTCCGCCACGATAACGTTCGTTACCTTTGCATCCTCAATTACCGCGTATGTACCCATATCTATTTCCTTTCGTA
>RFTR01000121.1 GCA_009923345.1 Betaproteobacteria bacterium | reverse complement strand
GAAATCGATTTATTCGATGCCTTGATCAAAGGCGCTGCCAGAGAGACGGGTTGCAAAGATTTGAAGAACAGTTCCTTGCGCGTGATCGCCGACCATATTCGTGCGACGGCGTTTTTGGTGAGCGACGGTGTGGTGCCAAGCAATGAAGGCCGTGGCTATGTGCAACGCCGCATCGTGCGCCGCGCCATTCGCCATGGCTACAAATTGGGCCAGAAAAAACCTTTCTTCCACAAACTCATTCCTGACCTCGTGGCCCTGATGGGAAAGGCTTATCCGAGTTTGGCTTCCCAAGCAGACCGCATTGCAGCGATTTTGAAAGTCGAAGAAGAGCGTTTTTACGAGACGCTTGAAATTGGTATGCAAATCTTGGACGAGGCTTTGGGCGATAACGTTACTTCCGACGCAAATGCTTCCAAAGCTCAAAACAACAAATTATCCGGCGAAGTTGCCTTCAAATTGCATGACACCTATGGCTTTCCGCTCGATTTAACCAACGACGTATGCCGTGAGCGTGGCGTGACTGTCGACGAAGCAGGCTTCCACGCCGCGATGGATAAGCAGAAAAACCAAGCCCGTGCCGCCGGCAAGTTCAAGATGGACAAAGCGTTGGAATACAACGGTTCTGGAAACACCTTTGTAGGTTATGAATCACTGGGATCAGCCGCCAAAGTGGTTGCCTTGTATCTAGATGGTGTTGCAGTTGCCAAACTCAAAACAGGTCAAACTGGTTCTGTTGTTTTGGACACCACCCCTTTCTACGCAGAAAGCGGTGGACAAGTTGGCGACCAAGGTGTGCTGAAAAGTGGCTCTGCTACTTTTGAAGTGGCAGATACCCAGAAAATCAAAGCCGATGTGTTTGCCCACCATGGCACCAACATCCAAGGCACCTTGACCGTAGGCGACCAAGTGCAGGCGCAAGTCAACATTGCGGTTCGCGAAGCCACCGTGCGCAACCACTCTGCCACCCACCTGATGCACAAAGCCTTACGCGAAGTGCTTGGCACCCACGTGCAACAAAAAGGCTCGTTGGTAGACGCCGACAAAACGCGCTTTGACTTCGCGCACAACGCGCCTGTCACGGCTGATGAAATCGCACAGATCGAAGCCAAAGTGAACGCGGAAATCTTGGCCAATGCCCAAGCCCAAGCGCGCGTGATGGACATCGAATCTGCCCAAAAAACAGGCGCCATGATGCTGTTCGGCGAAAAGTACGGTGAGACCGTGCGCGTGCTCGACATCGGATCCAGCCGCGAGCTGTGCGGTGGCACCCATGTGCAACGCACCGGCGATATTGGTTTATTCAAGATAGTGGGCGAGAGCGGTGTGGCTGCAGGTGTGCGCCGTATCGAAGCCATCACGGGCAGCAATGCTTTAACTTATTTGCAGTCTTTGGAAAACTCGGTTGCCCAAGCTGCTGGCGCATTGAAAGCTCCAACCGCAGAGCTGAACGCACGCATCGCTCAAGTACTAGATCATGTCAAAGCTTTAGAAAAAGAAGTCTCCGCACTTAAGGGTAAATTGGCTTCGAGCCAAGGCGACGATTTGATGGGCCAAGCCTTGGATGTGAAAGGCGTCAAAGTGTTGGCCGCCACGCTAGAGGGTGCAGACGCCAAAACACTGCGCGACACCATGGACAAGTTAAAAGACAAACTCAAAACCGCAGTCATTGTGTTGGCCGCCGTAGACGGCGACAAAGTGCAAATCGCTGCAGGCGTCACGGCCGACACCGTGGGCAAAGTCAAAGCAGGCGAGTTGGTGAATTTTGTGGCGCAGCAAGTTGGTGGCAAAGGCGGTGGCAAAGCTGATATGGCGATGGCGGGTGGCACGGATCCTTCTGGTTTGCCTAAGGCGCTGGCTAGTGTGCAGGATTGGGTGGCGCAGTCGCTAGGTCGTTAGCTCGCACTAACTCATTAATTTCAACTTACCCAATTAAGTTTTTGCTCGCTAGTAAATTTCCTTTCATCACCCGTGATTGGATCTGTGAATGCGATTTTTTGGGCTATCAGTTGTAAAGGTTGACTGAAGTCTTCTATCTCGTCGGGGCCACGCAATACCTCGGGGTAAAACTGGTCCCCATCTATCGGGATGCCCAAGGCGCTCATATGGATACGCAATTGGTGGCGTTTGCCAGTGATGGGGGTGAGCTGGTAGATTGCCTTGGGTTTGTAAAGGATCTGAGGCGACCTTCTGGTTGATCCCTCGGTTGAATCGTCGGATGGGTGCACAGATAGACCCAAGCTTGTATCCAGACATTTCAAAATTTCCACATGCGTTTCACTATTTGGCACGCCCTCTACCTCACGCGATAGAAAAAACTGCAAGTCCTCTTCAATTCGACTCTGATGCGCAAGGGGGAAAACCAAGTCATCCCGAAACGGCGCAATCGCTTGGTAAGTCTTTTGCACCTGCCGTTCTCGAAACAAGGCTTGGTAAGCGTTGCGTTCCTGCGGGCTAACAGACAACAAGACCAAGCCAGCTGTTTCACGGTCGATGCGATGGACGGGACTTAGGGTATCGATACCGAGTTCATCTTTTAATTGCACCAACAAACTGCTGCGCACATACCGACCAGCAGGTGTCACGGGCATGAAGTGGGGTTTGTCTGCCACTACCAAATGCGCGTCTTGAAACAGCACCTGTGCTTTGAAGGGGAGTTCAGCCTCTTGGGGGATGCGGCGGTAATAGTGAATCAGGGTGTTGGGGGCGTAAGGGGTTGCCGCATGGATAGATGCGCCTTGCGCGTTACGTACCAAGCCCTCTGCAAAACGCGCGGACCATTCTTGTGGAGGTACTGCGGGAAAGCGCTCGCACAGGAAGTCGAAAACGGTTTGCCAGTTTCCAAGGGAATACGTGTTGGATGCCCTTGGGTGCGAAGTTACAGCGTTTTTGGCCGGCTTGCCCTCGCTTGCGTCCATCCCTCTTACTGAGTTGAAAGAAGGCAACGCCACCGTGCTGGCGCTAACGCCATTCAAGGTAGGAAGCTTAGACCTTTTCAAACACCAAGTCCCACACACCATGGCCTAATTTCAAACCACGGTTTTCGAATTTCGTAAGAGGGCGGTAGCTGGGTTTTTCAGCAAAGCCACTGGGATCGGGCGCAGTGTTTTTCAGCAGCGGTTCATCGGACAGCACCTGCAGCATTTGCTCTGCATAAGGTTCCCAGTCTGTGGCTAAGTGCAAATAACCTCCCTTTTTGATGTGAAGCGCAAGTCGGTTCACAAAAGGGCTTTGGATCAAGCGCCGTTTGTGGTGGCGACTTTTGTGCCAAGGGTCCGGGAAGAAGATATGCACGCCATCCAAACTGTTTTCGCCCAACATGTGGTCCATCACCTCGATGGCATCGTGTTGCACGATACGGATGTTGCCAATGTCTTCTTCACCGCAGCGTTTGAGTAAGGCGCCTACACCGGGTGCGTGCACTTCACAGCACAAAAAATTATCGCCAGCACGCGTTTGGGCAATCTTGGCGGTTGCATCACCCATTCCAAAGCCGATTTCCAAAATGAGAGGCGCTTGGCGACCAAAGGACGCTACAAGGTCAAGCTTTTCGTTTTTGAAAGGCAACAAAAATTTCGCTCCAAACTGTTCAAACGCCCTGGTTTGGCCTGGGCCCATACGACCAGCGCGCAGCACATAGGTTTTGATGACGCGCATGAAAGGCGTGTCAGGTGTTTGGCTCAGTGTGGCCTCTGGAGAATCTTTGGTGGACATAGAAGGTGTTTAGAGAAATCGCTGGAGATTATCGTGGGCGACTTGCGTTGGACTCAGTCCCAACTTTTGTTCGATGACCACGCCTGTGTCCATCTTTGCAAAGCCTCTCCCAAAGACCCCGCGCACACCTCCGACCCCAACACCCCTGCCGCACGATTTAACGCAGCAAGCGGATCTCGCAGATCCAAAGCCTGCGCCCCATTTTGCTTGCTCAGCTTTTCACCGTTCTCGCCCAGCACCAAGGGCGTATGCAGGTAAATCGGCGTGGGCAAGCCCAATGCTTTTTGAAGCAAGATTTGCCGCGCTGTGTTGTCGCATAAATCTTCACCCCGCACGATGTGTGTCACACCTTGGTCGGCGTCGTCTACGACTACGGCGAGCTGGTAGGCCCACAGGCCATCGGCACGTTTGAGAACAAAGTCGCCAACTTCTTTTGCTACGTCTTGTTGTTGAAGCCCCATCCGCCTGTCGTGCCATTCCAACGTTTGGGGCAGGTGCAGGGCATCGATGACAGCCTGTACGTGAAGCCGCCATGCGCGCGCGGGTTTGCCTTGGAGACCGCCTCGACACGTGCCGGGGTAAACCGCTGCGCTATGCCTTGCTACATCTTGGCCTTGGGTTGCATAGGCCTCTTCAATTTCTTTGCGCGAACATCCGCAGGGGTAGGCCCAGCCCTTGTTTATCAATTGGGCGAGTGCGGCTTCATACAAATGTGTGCGCTGCGACTGCCAAGTGGGTTCGCTGTCAGCGACTAAGCCACATGCCGCGAGTTGTTGCAATATATGTTGATCTGCACCTTCCACACAGCGCGATGTATCGGTGTCTTCTATCCGTACCAGCCATTTGCCGTTATGCGCACGGGCGTCCAACCAACTCGCTAATGCGGCGACCAATGAACCCGCATGCAGGGGTCCTGTGGGCGAGGGCGCGAATCGTCCGAGATAGCGCACATCCACCCCTGCAAAGAATTACAAGCGATGTGCCGATTGGCAGACGGCTAGTGCTAGTTCTAAGCCTGAGACAAACGCATCTTCCACGCGATGGCCAATATGCCAATCACCGCAGGTGCCAATACCTGTGGAGGCGTGGAACTGGAATGGTGCGCCTAATGGCACCATGGTTTGCGCATAACGCCAACGGTGGACTTCTGCAAAACTGGGTTGTGCTCGGATACCCGTGAGTTCTGAGAAAGCGCGCAACATCTTGGCTTGCACGCGAGGCGCATCGTCTTCCAAATGCTCTTGTGACCACGCGACACTGGCTTGCACAGTCCAGCGTTCGATCTTGCCGCGCCCGGGTTTGGAGGATTCACGTGTTAGCCATGCGACACGATGGTGGGTGCTGCGTGCGGCATTCCATTGGGGGCCGAGGTGAGGTAGGTCTGGGTTGTTGGCATTTGGAAATGCGAGCATCAAAGTCCAGCAAGGTGCTACTTGCACTTTGCTTATAGCTTCTAATAAATATGTGCCGTTTACGTGGGTTCCAGAGTTACGTAGTAACTGCTCGGCTTGTACAGAATGCACCGCCAACAAAACACGGTCAAACCCAGCATGCGTTTCTGGAATTTCAGCGCGGGTGCTGGTGTTGATGGTGTGCAAACTCCACAGGCCTTTGGCGTTGCGCTCCATGCGTTGCACTTGGTTGTGCAGGTGCAGTGCTTTGCCTAAAGGTTGTGCCCAGTGACGCACCAACGCGTTCATGCCGGGCGTGGCAACAAAGTGTGCGTCGTGGTTCTGTTTTGCAGCCTCAAATACATGACCCAGTGGATCTAAAACGCGCACGGCACTCGCGCTCCAGGGGCGGCAGATTTCTTTGGTGCCAGCGACGGTTTGCAAGGCCAGAGAAAACCTGGGGTCGCGCACGGTGAAGTACTGGGTGCCGTGGTCGAAGGTGCCAAAGACCGTCTCGCGTGTGGACATGCGCCCTGCGGCGCCGCGGCTTTTTTCGAATATTTGTACGCGGTGTCCGGCTTGGACCAAGGTGCGTGCAGCGGTGATGCCAGCCATGCCGGCGCCGATGATGGCGATGTTGAGTGTCATGGCTTGGACTCTACACGCTGTATGGGGCTTTGGGGGTTCGGGAAAACGCAATGCTTTTGGCGGGCGTTGCTTTTTTTCATGCTTTTTTTACGCCTTGATTTTTAAGCTGTCGTACTTATGTATTTGTCTCAATCTCTAGACGTTTGTGTTGTTCGAGTACCATCCCGCCTTGGGCCATGACCGTCGCGCAAAACGACTTGGGGTTGATCTACAACATTAGGCCCTAACCATCCTTCACGCATCACATGATCACCATTCGTAAATCCCTCGATCGCGGTTACGCCGACCACGGTTGGTTGAAGTCATTCCATAGCTTTTCTTTTGCTGGCTACCACGACCCGCAATTTATGGGGTGGGGTAATTTGCG
>RFTR01000013.1 GCA_009923345.1 Betaproteobacteria bacterium | reverse complement strand
TCAGAAGCATGGGGTTCGGAATTGTCATACCTATCTGGATGGGAGCCGCTCACAGGTCGGAATTGGCAATATAAGCCGCATTGCATGGGTAAAGCGTGACCTCTTTGTTAATGGGCATAGCATTAGATAAAGGCTTCATTAAGAGCATCGATGATCTTCCGGAAAAATATGTTCGCTCATTAAAGGGTACTTTGCCTTGGACTGCCGACTTATTTCCTTTGTTTTTTGCCGCGACCAAATTAAGTCCTTAAATAGTATTTACTCAGGCCTAGGTATCAATTTGTAAGAGATTAACTCGCCTTTGGAATTGACTTTGGCAACAACCATATCGCCGGAAGCTATGTTTTCACCCATAAATTCCAAAATATTGACGTGGTGCGTCACCATGATCAAGGCCTGATCGCCCTTTGATTTAATCTTCTCAGAAATAAACCGTTGAAGTCTCGCATTGCTTGCTTTTGCCTTAGACATGTCGTCAAAAAATGAGGCTAGGGAGGGTTCGACTTTATAGGTGCCAAAGTTCAGCAATGTTGCTGTATCTCTGCATCTGCACCAAACGCTTGAATACACGTCGGCTTTTTGGATGCCTTGCTTTTTAAGCCATTCACCGACAAAAGCAGCTTGTTTTCTGCCTTCAGAGTCGAGGTTTCTTTGCGTCTTACAGTCTTCATGCGAATAATTGGCTGGATCGCCAACGCCTGGCGCCAAGGCGTGGCGCATCAACAATACGTGATTATTGGATTGAAGCTTTTGGGATAGCTCGCTGGCTTGCGCAAAAAGGCAACTTGAAAGCAAAATAGCAGAAAAGAAAAATTTCGTACGCAACATAGCTGCATTCCTTCATAAGTCGAACTTCACGTAAGCTGGTATTGTGATCTGAACTTTGCTCGTCAGAAAATGAAGATAGAAGTAACATGCAGGGATTAATTCTTTAGGAGACAAATAATGTTCAGTCACGTGATGGTGGGTGCGAATGATCTAGAAGCATCCAGAAAGTTTTATGACGCAGTTCTCGGAACTTTAGGTATCGCACCAGGAGTTATAAATAACGGCATGCGTTATTTCTACCGCAGTCCCAAAGGCTCTTTCTCTATTACCAAGCCGATTGACGGTCAAACCGCAACCCATGCCAATGGTGGAACGATTGGATTTCTTGCAGAAACGCAAGAACAAGTTCTTGCATTTCACGCGGCTGGTATCGCCAACGGCGGAACAACTTGCGAAGACCCTCCCGGTCCAAGAGAAGGCCCATTCGGTTCTTTGAACCTTGCGTATCTTCGCGACCCAGCAGGTAACAAGATTTGTGCACTGCACAGACCACCAAAGCCAGCGTAATTTCAGCGCTTTTTATTTACGCAAAGCCTTCATGAAATGCTTGGTTATTTGTTGCCTCAGTATCCGCATCCAAAGTGTTCTTAAAAAGATGCGGCCTCATTTATCTCTGAATCTCTGACGGATCGACCCCTTCCCAAAGTTGTAACAATTCGTGTAGGTTTGTAATTTGCATTTTTTCAAATATATGGGCGCGGTGCTTTTTGACGGTGTCTGAAAAAATGCCTAGTTTCAAACCTATCTCTTTGTTACCAAGGCCTTTGTGTATGAGCAGGAAAATTTCATTCTCTCGAGAACTTAAATTGGCTTGTAAAGTTTTAAGTTTGGTTTTTCTATTTTGAATATTTGTGTTTTCAAGATCTAGTGCAAGACCACGATCTATTGCAGCAATCAAGTGCTCACTTTGAAATGGCTTCCACAAAAACTCGATAGCACCGCTTTTCATGGCATCAATAATTTCCTGATGCTGGCTTTCGCCACTTATAAAAATGGTGGGTACAAAAACATTCCGAAGCTTTAATTGATGTTGCAAGTCAAGGCCACTCAGTTTGGGCATACGCATATCAACCACCAACACACAGGGATGCAGCAGTTTTTCTTCACCGTCTATGAAAGATTGAGCGCCATCAAAGTCATGGACTTCGTACCCTTTTTGGATTAGCAAGCTCTTTAGATGGAAGCGGATTTCCGAGTTGTCATCCACTAAATAAACGTGTTCTTGTGGCATAGCAGTGAAACGAATTAAAGCTTAAATCAATACATAAGGGTTTGCACTTAGGAGGTATTTGGCTCAATTCCCTAATTGGGGATAGGCCAAAACATGGAAGAAGAATCTAATTAATGAACAAATTGTAATAAGTGCTCTATACGTGAGTACCCAACGAATCAAGAGAATTTATATGCTCTCACCTGATACCCATATCCAAAAAGGATTCAACAAGGAACAGTTCGACGATCTATGTGCTTGGATTGACGAACATATTCAAGAACAGATCGGATGGTCTGAGTTGATGCATGAATCCGGATTTGATCATTTATCTATCCAAGCTTCATTTGCAAAATATAAAGCCACTACGCCAATGACATGGATTAGAAAGCGAGAAAGCGTAGAGAAGACTTCAAGTCTGTTCGCAATCAAAGTGGGCCTACTGTTAAATTCCAATCGCTTTTAGCGAAATAAAACTAGATCTAAGACCATGCAAAACCAAGTCTGGTCGTCAGCGGATGGAGCATTGCTAAAGAAGCTTCGCGAGGAGGCTGGAGTAGAGGTCATAACCCTTGCCAGACTGCACTCACTTTCTAGTTCCCAAGTTAAGCAATTAGAGGACGGGGGAGACAGTAGTTTTTATACCCAGTCCATAAAATTAGCAACGGGTAGAAAGCTACTGATGCACTTTGGTGCAGATGTGCAACCACTTGAGCCAGTAGCTGATCTAAAACCTGTTCAAGAGGTGAAAATTGTTGAGCAAAAAATAAACTCCATACCTACGCCGACACAGACACCGATAACGAATATTGCGTTGCAAAAAAAAAAGAGTCCTTCTAATCTTCTGATATTTGGAGCATTGATAGTCGCATTAGCCTCTACATATATCTGGTTTCATCGTTCTGTACCTGCAATTCAAAAGGAATCAGGGAATATAGGTGCTGAGCAAAAAATCAACCTACCACCTTTAGCGATATCAATAGAACCTAAGACTGATTCCTCAACAATTCCAATCGACTCAATAAAGCCCCAAGAGGGAAGACCAGAATGTGTATGGGGAAATGAAGTAGCTCCAGTTATTTTTATTCAGCCGACAAAGCCTGGTGACTATGTGCATGTTGTAGCAAACACAGATGCCTCGATTTGTATAAAAGATGCCTTAGGCAAAGTACAAGTCTTGTATTTAAAAAACACACAGTCACAAACTTTCAGAGGCCGACCGCCTTTTGATATTTTTAGTAACAAATTAAACGAATTCAAACTCTTTTATCAAGGCAATCTTTTAAGACTGCCAAGCAGTAACACGACAAATATCAATCTGAAAGAACAAAAATATGAATGAAGAAAAAAAAGGTTTAGATAGTTTCAATCAATCTAACAGCATCACGATTGGACAAGGTGTAACTTTTGTGGGATCGATTTCAGCTAGGGGTAAGGCCTTTATCAACGGAGCAGTAACGGGGGAAATATCGGTAGATGGTTTGCAAGTAGGCGAATCCGGAGTTATCAAAGGAAAGATTAAATCCCGTGAAATGGAAGTCTACGGTGAGATTCATGATGAAGTTTCATGCGCTGAGCATGTGCTCGTTCATTCGACAGGCCTAATTAAGGGTAAATTAATCTATGGCGAGTTAGAAATCCAAAAGGGTGGTCGAGTTACTGGGGCTATGGATCAGAGTAATAAACCCTACAACCATAGGTAAATGTAGACATGACGAGAGAAAGTCTTACCCAAAAATCTGGAACAAATGAGTGCAGCTCATGTAAGCGCTGGAAGATAGATCGCGCTCACTTAAAAAGTCGACTTCTAAATACATCTGCCGCAGGAGGGGAGATTGGACTGTGTGTGGGCGGAGGTTTTGATGGTTCGCATACACAAGCCGATGAGACTTGTTTCATGTGGAAACCGTTAATTGATAAGCACAGGATATTGCCTATTTTTCATCCAAAAGATCAGGATGGTCAATGAAAGCACCTACTGCTTGGTTGATTTCTAAAAAAGATACGCAAGATGGGAAATATATTCAGCTTGAATTTCCAATGGTTGATCTTGATGTCTATACAGCTACCCCGTTGTATTCACACCCAACCGCCATGCAGTCAAATGGGTTGGATGCTATTGAATGGCGCTTTGATCTGGACAAGCTAGTGGGCAATCTAGTGCTTTGGGAAGATCTGTCAGTTGAAGAAAAAAAACACTTAGCACTTCAGAAAATATCTGAGGCCATATGAGCTAAAGAAACAACTTTCCCTGTCGACTTACCAGTTAACAGGGAAAGGGGGCTTGTATGCGAATTGGTGCCGTCAGCATGAATAACTCTGTCAACAGAGCGCAAAGTGCGATTAAGAAAATTTCGGCTATTGCTAAGCCTCGAACTTTCGCTGTGGAAGAAGTCTCAGACAACTTGTCAAATGCTGGACAAGTCGACCGTGAAAACCATGCCAACAAAGCCTCCAATAACCGTTTAGACACCTTAGGTAGCGAAGTCGACGTTTGGGTATAGACCTCGTCAATTATTTTTAAGCTTGCGGAATGCGGATGCTAACCAAGGCTCCACCGCCTTCCTCGGTAGATCGGTTGCTTGTATCCATTTGACCTTCCCATAGCCGCAAAATTAAATTAGCAAAAGATAGCCCTACACCCAAGCCGGTGAGCTTGGTGGTGACAAAGGGATCGGTGATGGTTTTCAATATGTCTTCTGTAAACCCAGTGGCGTTGTCCTCCACTATCAACTGCCATGTGGGCTTCACACCCTCTTGAACCAAAGCACTTTTTACGTGGATAAACTTTTCTGAAAGAGGGGATTCCATGGATTTAAACGCTTCCATAGAATTCGCGACCAAATTCATCACGATTCTCTCCAATAAAACCTTATTAGCCTTTATATAAACCTCTTCGTTAGGTTTGCTGAAAGTCAACTCAATTCCATTTCTTTTGCATTCGGCCTGCATGATGGGTATCAACTGCCCAAGTATTTTTGACATTTCGAGTATTTCTAAATCCGTCTTTTGTGTTTGTATCAAGCTCCGTAAAGAATGAAGCGTTGCGCCCATTTTTTGAGTCAGTTGTTTGGCGTTATCTGTTTGTTTAGATGCCTCATCCCAATTAGCTTGCTGAATGTTTAATGCAAGCCCCTCTAAGCATAAAGACAGTGATTGAATAGGTTGACTCAATTCGTGGATGATGGCTGTATTGAAAACTGCAAGGCTGCTAGCCGCAGAAAATTTCGATACCAACATCAACATTTGGTTTCGTTGCTTAACCAACTCTTGTAATTCTTCTGAGTACTCTTTAAATGCCAAACTGCTTAACTGTTGCTTACGTGCATTCTCTGCCTCTTGGTTTTTAGATATCTGAACCTTTTCCAAGACGAGACCCCAGTATCCAAAATTCACCAATATGCTTGATATCAAAATACTGATGAAGAAGAAATTCGATATTGCAGAGAATTCAAGCAAATCAATGAACATGTGTTCAAACAGGCCACTTGCTCCGCGGATTAAATTAGTAAATATAGAAAGTGCAAAAGCCAAAATTAAGATGAGACAGCTTCGGCTTTTGTAGATTGCTTTGACTTTCAATAACAAAAATATGATTTTTATTTGCATCATGACCATGGTGATTCCCATGAACAAAATGCCCCAAGAACCTCGGTAACCTTTATGGATCAAGATTAAGTAAACACAAAACCAAGCGCCTACAAATATAGAAATCCATTCCCATTGAGCGCGCTCGTTAGAAATTTCTTGCCGCAATGATTCAGTCATAAAGACCATCATCAACAAGGATCCCGTATTGGCGACACCAAAGGCAAGCCAAGCAGGAAGCGTGAATTGGAAGGCAAATAATGCAACGTTTATGACATAAAACAGCATTCCTAAAAACCACAGCTTGGCTTTTTTATCACGTCCGTTGCCAAGCGTTACCCATGACACAAGCGGAACCAATGCAATGATGGTCAGTCCGACCAATAGAACCAGTGCAACTGCTGGATGATTCGTGTTCAACATATTTCAATGATAGTTCTAGCCCTCACTCTGATATATATAAAACCTAACAATTCGGGTTTAACCTAGGCAAGCAGTTTTTGCTTTTGTGTGACAACCTAAAATCTTTTAACTTCTTCAAAGGATGGCTGAATGACCTCTGTTGCGCCGATGCGTGTTCTATTACTAGGCGCTTCTGGCACTATCGGGAAAGCGACAGCGCGGGCATTGATAGGGCGTGGGTATGAAGTGGTGTGCCTCATCCGACCGCGAAAAGAATCCCAACTTGAAAATGTTGAGCCCTCATTACAGACGTACTTAGAGGGAGCGGAAATACGATGGTGCGATGTCGTCGATACCTTGCAGTTACGCCGTGATGGTTTTGCCAACGACTGTTTCAATGCAGTCGTGTCATGCATGGCATCGCGCACGGGAACACCCAAGGATGCTTGGTTGGTCGACTACCAAGCCAACCTCAATGCTTTGCAGCTTGCCAAAGAGTCTGGCGTAAAACATTTCGTCATGCTCTCAGCCATCTGCGTGCAAAAGCCATTGCTGGCATTCCAGCATGCCAAGCTGGCTTTTGAAAATGCATTGATAAATTCCGGGCTCAGCTATTCCATCGTGCGACCTACCGCTTTCTTCAAATCATTGTCTGGTCAGCTACAACGTGTGAAGGCAGGAAAACCTTATCTGATTTTTGGGGATGGTAAACAAACCGCTTGTAAACCTATCAGCGATGATGACTTAGCCGATTACCTAGCGGGCTGTTTAGAGAATACAAACCGACACAACCGCATATTGCCGATTGGTGGACCGGGACCCGCCATCACGCCAATTGAACAAGGCGAGTATTTGTTCAAACTGCTAAAAAAGACGCCACGTTTTAAAAGCGTGCCCTTGGGGCTATTAGATGGCATTGCAAGTGTTTTAGGTTTGTTTGGAAAAGTAATCCCTGTCTTAGCGGACAAAGCAGAACTGGCCAAAATCGGCCGCTACTACGCCAGCGAATCGATGTTGGTGTGGGATGTCAATGCACAACGCTACGACGCAGATTTGACGCCATCACACGGAACACAAACGCTGTTTGAAGCTTATGACGAGTGGGTCAAAGGGGAGACAATGCCAGAGCGTGGCGACCACGCAGTGTTTTAACTTGTTAATGCCGCGGAATTAACGACCTGCTCTTTTCGTACGCGAGTGGTTATGCACCGCCTCCACCAATACCGCAACATTCTCAGGTGGTGTGAACTGGCTAATGCCGTGGCCTAAATTAAAAATATGCGTGGGCCCTGTGGTTTTAGGGTCTGTATGCGGCGTACCAAAGCTATCCAACACTTTGTGCGCTTCTTTTTCAATCGCTGATGCGTGCGCAAACAACACATTGGGATCTAAATTACCTTGCAGTGCTTTGCCGGGTTTTCCAGCAGATCCACCCACCGCTTGTCGTGCTTTACCAAGATTGACAGTCCAATCTAAACCTAAGACGTTGCAGTCTAGACTGTTCATCTCTTCCAACCACAAACCGCCGCCTTTGGTAAACACAATGCTGGGAATAGTCTGGCCATCGTGGCTGTGAATCAACTGGTCTAACACCCGTTTGGTATAGGCCAAACTGAACTCTTGGAATGCGCCGTCTGCCAGCACGCCGCCCCAGCTATCAAACACCATCACCGCTTGCGCGCCGGCTTTTATTTGGGTGTTTAAGTAAAGCGCCACCGCATCGGCATTGATTTGCAAGATGCGGTGCATCAGGTCAGGGCGGCTGTACATCAGGCTTTTGACATGGCGGTAATCGTCTGAGCCAGCACCTTCCACCATATAACAAGCCAAGGTCCAAGGGCTGCCAGAAAAACCAATCAAGGGCACACGCCCGTTCAAGGCTTTGCGAATCGATGTGACTGCATCAAACACATAGCGCAGTTTGTCCATGTCGGGCACTGCGAGTTCAGCAACGGCGGCTTCATCGCGCACATTCTTGGCAAAGCGCGGACCTTCACCTTGTGCAAAGCTCAATCCCAATCCCATCGCATCGGGCACAGTCAAGATGTCGCTGAACAAAATGGCGGCGTCAAGCGGATAGCGGTCTAAAGGCTGCAAGGTGACTTCGGTGGCGTAATCCACATTGGTAGCCAATCCCATAAAACTGCCGGCTTTTGATCGCGTGGCGCAGTATTCAGGCAAGTAACGTCCTGCTTGGCGCATCAACCACACTGGTGTGTGGTCTGTCGCTTGGCGAAGGCAAGCTTTTAAAAAAGTGTCGTTTTGAAGTGGAGCGTACATGCGTGTTTATAAATTAGTGAGGAGGTGCGTTGAGCGGTGCGCTGGGTTGGGTGCTGGGAACAGCGCCTTGCGCAATGAGTTTGCGGGCCACTGAGTCGCCCAAAGCACTGGCGACAGAAAGCACGTGCGGGTCTTGCAAGTCGATGGACTTTTGGTCATGGGCATGAATCAAAGCCGTGCCAGCTTTGAGATGGTCGCCCCACGCAGCGTGGATCGACAAAGTGCCTTGTTGAATCGTGGCGTGCGCTGCCAAAGGCATAGAGCAACTACCGCCCATCGCGCGACTCACGCCGCGCTCTGCATAGACAGCAACTGCGGTGGCGATGTCGTTCAAGCTGGCCAAGGTTTGCACCAAGTCCATGCGGCTAGAACTAATTTCAATTCCAATCGCTCCTTGGCCAGCAGCAGGAATCATTTTGTTCAGGTCAAAGATATGGCGAATGCGGTCTTTCAAGCCTAGTCGCTTCAAGCCCGCCGCTGCAAGCACGATGCCCGCGTATTGGCCTTCATCGAGTTTTTTCAAACGCGTATCTAAATTGCCGCGCAAGGGTTCAATTTTTAGATCAGGGCGAAGTGCTTGCAACAAAACAGTTCTTCGCAAACTCGACGTACCCACCACAGCACCGCTGGGCAGGCTCTCCAGACTCTCGAAGTTAGGCGACACCCAGGCATCGCGTGGATCTTCACGCGCCATGATGCAGGCCAGATGAAAACCTTCTGGTAAATCCATCGGCACATCTTTGAGTGAATGCACAGCGATATGCGCGGAGCCATTCGCAATCGCCACTTCTAGTTCTTTGATGAACAAACCTTTGCCGCCCACTTTGCTCAATGGCTGGTCCAAAATTTGATCACCCATGGTAGTCATGCCCATCAAAGTGACGTGATGGCCCAGATCCTCCAAAAGTTGCTTGACGTGGTTGGCTTGCCAAAGGGCAAGACGGCTTTCACGTGTGGCAATGGTTAGTTGTTGTGACATAAACAAGTGGGGTTATGAAAATTTTTTGCTGATATGCCAATGAAGTGGTTTTCTAGGTTTGACTTTGAAAACGCATCATTGTTTCAACTTCTTCGCCGCGTCAATGGCAAAGTAAGTCAATATGCCGTCTGCACCAGCACGTTTAAATGCAAGAAGGGTTTCCATCATGACCGCATCGTGATCCAGCCAACCGTTTTGTGCGGCGGCTTTGAGCATGGCGTATTCACCAGAGACTTGGTAGGCAAATGTGGGCACTTTGAATTCGTCTTTGACACGGCGCACCACATCTAGATAAGGCATACCGGGTTTGACCATCACCATGTCAGCACCTTCGGCAATGTCGAGTCCGACTTCGCGCAGGGCTTCGTCGGTGTTGCCGGGATCCATTTGGTATGTTTTTTTATCGCTCTTGCCGAGGTTGGCCGCTGAACCAACGGCATCACGAAATGGTCCATAAAACGCACTCGCATATTTGGCGCTGTAGGCCATGATGCGTGTATGGATGTGGCCATGTTCTTCTAGTGCATGTCGAATCGCACCTATGCGTCCGTCCATCATGTCGCTAGGCGCCACGATGTCAACGCCTGCATTGGCTTGCGTAAGCGCTTGTTGTTTTAGTACCTCGACAGTGATGTCGTTGAGGATGTAGCCCGTTTCGTCCAGTAAACCATCTTGTCCGTGGCTGGTGTAAGGGTCAAGCGCAACGTCGGTCATGATGCCCAAATTGGGGAAGTGCTTTTTGAGGGTAGAGACCACATGGGGAATCAATCCCTTGGGGTTAGTCGCTTCTTTGCCATCGGGTGTTTTGAGATGACCACTGATCACAGGAAAAAGTGCCATGACAGGGATACCCAGTTGCACACACTCTTCGGCAACAAGCAACAACAGGTCCAAACTGACTCGCTCCACCCCAGGCATAGACGCCACAGATTCACGACGTTTCTCACCTTCGAGTACGAAGACGGGGTAGATCAAATCGTTGACGCTCAAAGCATGTTCGCGCACCAAGCGACGGGTAAAGTCATCACGGCGCAAGCGGCGAGGGCGGCTGAGTGGGAATGGTGTTGTCATGGGATGTCTCTTATCTGAGTGGGTTGTTATGAACGGTACTGGCTGATCAAAGCCATTCGCGTCGGACGATAAAGCGTTGCATCAAATCATGCTCCGGTGTGCCTGGTTCGGCCTGGTGTTGGTAAGACCAACTCACCAAGGGAGGCATTGACAACAAAATAGATTCTGTGCGTCCGCCTGATTGCAAGCCAAAGTGCGTACCGCGGTCCCAGACCAAGTTGAACTCCACATAGCGTCCACGGCGATACAACTGGTGCGCGCGTTCGCGCTCGCCGTAAGGCGTGTGCATGCGCCTTTTCACGATCGGCAGATAGGCCTTGAGCAAGGCATCGCCCACGCTTTGCACCATGGCAAAACTTTGTTCGCTACCGAGTTCGGAAAAATCGTCAAAGAAGATGCCGCCAATGCCCCTTTGTTCGTTACGGTGCTTGAGGCAGAAATAGTCGTCGCACCAAGTTTTAAAGCGCGGATACAACTGTGCACCAAAGGGATTCAAAGCGTCGCGGCAGGTTTGGTGGAAGTGCACGGCATCATCTTCAAAGCCGTAATAGGGGGTGAGGTCCATTCCGCCGCCAAACCAGGCTACGGTCTGACCATCGGCGGTTTTGGCTGACAGCATCCGCACGTTCATGTGGACTGTCGGCACATAAGGATTGCGCGGATGAAACACCAGCGAAACGCCCATGGCCTCAAATGGTGCACCTGACAATTCTGGCCGGTCATGGGTGGCGGAAGGGGGCAGTTTGGGGCCAGTGACATGCGAAAAACCGCAACCTGCCCGCTCAAAGACCTTGCCGTTTTCCAAAATTTGGGTGATCCCATTGCCTTGGAGAGTCTCCCCCGGAGGCTTTTCCCAGTGGTCCGACAGAAAACTCCCACCGTCCAACTGTGCAATAGCAGAGGTAATTCGACTTTGTAAGCCGACCAAATAACCCCTGACTGAAACTAAATCCATACTTTACCTGTTGTCAATTTAGGTTTACATATGTTAATGTAGCAACAATTTAACTAATATTCCACAAAATGGCTGTTTGGGCTCTAGGGCTAAACCACAATACTGCCCCATTAGATTTGAGGGGCAGGTTCGCATTTGCCGTTGACCAAATGGGCGGCGCACTGGCCACGCTGCGCGAAGCCTTGGAAGGGCAAAACGAAGCCACCATTTTGTCGACCTGCAACCGCACCGAAATCTATTGCTCAGGCACCGAGAAGCAGATGCCCAAAACCCTGCAATGGCTTGCCAGCAAAGGCGACGTAGCGGTTGACGATTTAAATCAACACTTGTATCACCTGCACGACCAAGACGTGACGCGCCATGCATTTCGGGTGGCAAGTGGTTTGGACTCGATGGTGTTGGGCGAGCCACAGATCTTGGGCCAAATGAAGGACGCGGTGCGCGTGGCATCCAGCGCAGGGGCTCTCGGCACCACACTCAACCAACTGTTTCAGCGCTCTTTCTCTGTAGCTAAAGAAGTGCGCTCTACCACCGAAATCGGCGCTCATTCGATCAGCATGGCGGCGGCGGCGGTCCGATTAGCTGGCCAACTTTTTGAAGACCTGAGCAAAACCAAGGTGCTGTTTGTCGGTGCTGGCGAAATGATTGAGTTGTGCGTACAACATTTCGGCGCCAAAAAGCCACTCAGCATGACGATTGCCAACCGAACTCTGGAGCGGGGTGATAGATTGGCCCAAGAAATGGGTGCCTCGGTCATGCAGTTGTCGCAACTGCCTGATCGCTTACATGAGTTCGATATTGTGGTCAGTTGCACCGCCAGCACTCTGCCTTTGATAGGGCTTGGTGCTGTGGAGCGTGCCGTCAAGCGCAGAAAAAAGAAACCTATTTTTATGTTAGATATGGCCGTTCCACGCGATATCGAGCCAGAGGTGAAATCGCTGAGCGACGTTTACCTCTATAACGTGGATGACCTCTCTAGCGTGGTGCAAGTAGGCCAGGCGAGTCGACAGGCTGCCGTCGGACACGCTGAGACCATCATCGAAAAAGGCGTGCAAAACTTCCACCGTTGGATGGATCAACGCTCCAGTGTGCCCCTGATTCAGCAACTCCACACCACGGCCGATGGCTGGCGCGAGGCAGAGCTTGTGAAAGCCAGAAAAATGCTGGCCAAAGGTGACAACTTAGACGAAGTGCTAGAGACGCTGTCGCGAGGCCTTGTCAAGAAAATGATGCACGGCACCATGGCAGAGTTACACGCTGCCCAGGGCCATGAAATCGAAGGCGTTCATGCCACGGTAGAAAAGCTGTTTCTACGAAATAGACACTGATCTAAAAGTGCCGTTTGCTATCTGCGATAGCTTTTAAAAGGCACTACTAATCGTTAGGCTGCAAAGACATAGCGAGTGAAACCGCGTCTTTGGCGTTGGTGCAAATGCCTCCAGCGCCAAAGTCTTCGGCCTGCAAATCTCGAATCGTAAAAATCGGCCCACCCAATAAAACCGCAACCCGTGGGTTACGAGAGAAACGTTTGATTTTGGCAACCAGCATGGCCAAGTCAGTGAGCTGTTGTTCAATGCTGACCGACAAGCCCACAGTATCAAACCATTCATTACTGACTGCTTGAACCAATTCATTGGCAGATGGAGAAATTTCCACAACCACTTGCCAACCCTCTTTGCGGAAAAACTCAGCCACGATGGTAGGGCCGAGTATGTGCTCAGAGCCGGGAGCCGATGCAATCATCGCGCGTTTCACGTCGCCTCGAATCAGGGGCCCATCTTGGTAGGCAAAGCCAATCTCGTGGGCAATCGCATGTAAGCGCACCAAACCATGCGTGACCTGCGAGAAATCCATACGGTCGGTTTCCCATTGAGTGCCCAAGAATCTAGCAGCTGGGGTGATAAGTTCCAAGAAGATATGGTCAGTATTCAGGCCTTCAGCGAGCATTCGATTAACGAAAGCTTGCGCGGCATCTGGGTCTTGTGAAATACAGAGATCGACAAAGGTTTCGATTTCAGTTTGACTTGGCATTAGCCGTGAAGCGGGAACCAAGCTCAGATGTGAGGTGTCCACCCGTTCCGCTTTCAAAAGGCGGGGGATGATCTCAGATTCGATGATGGACAAGATGGAGGATTGGCACTCCGCTGGGTTACCTCTATACGTCTTAGAAAAATCGTCGTTGGATGCCGCCGAATTTTTCGAAAACATGGACATCGCCATCCACGTGAATTTGGCGAGTGGGTTTAGCCTATTGAGCTTTTGCAAAACAGCAACTGGGTTCATGAGAGGGTGCTCTGTAGACCTGGCAGTGGCGAGATAGCCAATACAACCCCCAATTTATCCCCGGGGTTGTGAATAAGCAAGCAAGTAGGTGCCTAAAACGGGAATACCCTAGGCAAATAACTGTTTTTGCTCAGTTTTAAAGACCTTTTTGTGAATTCTGTGGATCGCCAACCAGACTAGCAACACCACAAAGGCCAGACTAACGGCTGATGCGATGTCTGGTGACTTGATCCAACCCAGTTCCTCCCCGGCCATCCGGTAGGTTTCAATTTCTAGCAGTTATTGCACCAACCTGCCTTGGCGACGCAACGTAACCAAGTCAGCTGGTTTTCCCTTCAGGCGACTATGCGTTGCATCATGGATACGAGGGCTCCTAAAGAAGGGTAGACATCCTTGACAACCCTACAATTTGTATGTTAACTTGGGTTGACATTTTAGAGTGTAAATTTGAACTAACATTTCGATGGTAAGTTTTTTAAGAATTTGTGCCCATGGGGGGCACAAATACCTCGTGCGGTTTGAGCACGTTTTGGAGTACTACAAGGAGTAATTCCATGTCTGACCACCAGAAAGTCTGGCCTACAGGGTTAACTGAGGCCGAATCGGAGGAAGTGCATAGACAGCTAATTCAGGGAACGCAAATTTTCGGCATGATTGCTGCGCTTGCCCACCTGTTGGCTTATATCTATTCCCCCTGGCTGAAGTAAGAGAAGGAGGTAAATCATGATTTACGGAAAAATGTGGTGTGTTGTCAAACCTTCGGTTGGCATACCTTTGTTCTTATCAGCTGTGGCAATTGGATCGTTCAGTGTCCATCTCGCGATCGTGTCCAACACGACGTGGGTCAAGGGCTTCTTGAATGGAAAAGCGCCTGCAGCGGTAACAGCACCGGCGGAAGCGCCGTCGGGGAAAAAGTAATTTTTCCCTTCGCAGGCTGGGTGATCACTCGCCTAGCCTGCATTTGTTTGTATGACGACCAAATACCAAAAAATCGTGCGTGGCTGGAGCGAATTAGCGCCTAAGTTTTTGCCGTTTGCGGATGCGGCATCTGAAGATTTACCGCTGTCTCGATTGCTGCGCTTGTCATTGTTTCAAGTCAGTGTCGGTATGGCTTTGGTTTTGCTGGTGGGCACACTCAATCGCGTGATGATTGTCGAGCTGCACGTACCAGCCTCTATTGTTTCCATCATGGTGGCGATCCCTTTGGTTTTCGCGCCGTTTCGCGCCTTGATTGGTTTTCGCTCGGATAACCATCGCTCTGAATTAGGCTGGCGCCGCGTGCCTTACATGTGGATGGCGTCCATGGTGCAGTTTGGTGGCTTGGCCATCATGCCTTTTGCTTTGTTAGTGTTAGCGGGTGCAGGGCAGTCGGCATCCGCTCCCGCATGGGTCGGCTTAGTTGCTGCTGCGATTGCGTTTCTGATGGTTGGTGCTGGCTTGCACACCATACAAACCGTCGGATTGGCTTTAGCCAATGATTTGGCTGCTGAAGAATCACGACCCAAGGTCGTGGGTTTGATGTATGTGATGCTGCTGGTGGGCATGATTGGCAGCGCCTTGGCGTTTGGTAGTGCTTTATCGGATTTTTCTCCCGGCGCTTTGATTCAAGTGATTCAGGCCAGCGCCGTGATTACTTTGTTATTGAATGTGATTGCACTTTGGAAGCAAGAACCGCGAAGCCGTTTACGCCGTGGCAAGCCTGCTGTAGAACCCTCTTTCACCGAAGCTTGGCGTACTCTGACGCTAGACACACGCGCTATGCGCACATTGGTGGCAATTGGGCTAGGCACCTTTGCATTTAGCATGGAAGATATTTTGTTGGAGCCTTACGGCGGTGAAATTCTGCATATGAGCGTCAGTGCAACCACCATGCTGACAGCGACTTTGTCTATTGGGGGATTGGTAGGTTTTGCGTGGGCCTCTAAAGTGTTGAGCCAAGGCGCAGACCCTTACCGCATGTCTTGGTCGGGCGTATTGATTGGCGTGCCCGCGTTTATGGCAGTGATCGCATCCGGATATTTAGATGCCGAATGGTTGTTCTCATTGGGTGTTTTAGGCATTGGCTTTGGCGGTGGTTTGTTTAGCCACGGCACGTTGACTTCTTGTATGAATCTAGCGCCTAAAGACCAAAGTGGTCTGGCGCTGGGGGCTTGGGGTGCGGTGCAAGCCACTGCAGGCGGACTTGCCATGGCATTAGGCGGCGTCGCCCGTGATGTGGTCGATATGCTGATGGGACCAGGGGTCGGATACGTCAGCGTCTACGCATTTGAAATACTCATGCTAATCTTCACTGCGTTTGTGCTCATGCCCCTGATTCAAAGAGACAAACCACGCTAATTTTCAATCCTGCACAACTACTGATTGCATTTTTCACAAGGAGATACGCATGCAAATCCATCACATTCTTTTGATCATTTGGTTTATTGTTGTGATCCTATGGCTAGTGAATTTCTTGCGTGATAAGCGCAACATCAGGTCCTAACACCTGCGCGTCGATTTTTGTAACTGTCATGTCTTGATGCACAGACTTCGGTCTGTGCTTTTTTTTGCCCCTTGTAAAACACTGTTGACAAATCCCGATGTCTTGATATATTTACATTAGGTGGTGTCAACTAGTATTGACGCACCCAAACTTACAGGGGTTGCGCATGAATCTTCACCAAATGGCTGAAAAAGCCTTGGCTCTTCACTTCGAAAAAGCCTTAGGCCCCTCCGCGCCACCACGTTTGATCGCCGCGATGCGGCATGCCTTGTTTTCTGGCGGTGCCCGCATTCGCCCCCAGCTCTGTATGGCTGTAGCCCATGCCTGTGGCATGCAGGTGCCAGCACTAACGCAGGCTGCTGGCGTAGCCATTGAAATGATGCACTGCGCGTCTCTCGTGCACGATGACATGCCGGCCTTCGACAACGCCGACATACGCAGAGGACGCCCCAGCGTGCATAAAGCTTATGGCGAAGCGCTGGCGTTGCTGACGGGAGATGCATTGATCGTCATGTCTTACCAAGTGCTTCTGAACGCCGGTAAGGCGTATCCCGATCGACTCATTGCGCTGATGCAAACCTTGTCGGACGGTGTCGGCGTGCCCGACGGGATTGTTGCTGGTCAAGCATGGGAATGCGAAACCCGCGCTGACTTGGGCCAATACCAGCGCGCAAAGACAGGTGCCCTATTTGTCGCGGCCACCTGCGCGGGTGCCCAATCAGCAGGCGCAGACCCATTACCTTGGCGGGCTCTCGGCGAGTGCTTGGGAGAGGCCTACCAAGTCGCTGACGACATCCGTGACGTGGTGGGGCAGGCAGAAGAGTTGGGTAAACCCACTGGGCAAGACGCCCAACACGGCAGGCCGAGTGTGGCGCATGAGTTGGGATTAGGCGGTGCGATCTCTTATTTCGAGAACCTCATCGACCGCGCAGTGGACTCCGTGCCTCAAGTTGCAAGCGCAGATGCTTTGCGCAAGATTGTTCGCCTCGAGTCGGAGCGTTTGGTACCCAGCAGTATTTGCAATAACTACAAAACTTCTGTGGGTGTCTCGACTTCATCCCTGCAGCCTTAAGCAAGCAGGGACATAGCGATGCGACACCTAGACCTTTCCCGCGCTGATCTAACCCACTCCGAGCGCCCCCATTGGCGTGACGTGTTCTCTGCCTGGTTAGACCGACTATTGACCCAACCTGGCATCTACCGCTGGGCCTTGTCTAACCCCGTCACGCGTTGGTTCACCCAGCACAGAACCCGCCAGGTGTTTGATCTGATGGCTGGTTTCGTCCATACCCAAGTACTGTTGGGTTGTGTGCGACTCAACATCCTTGAGCGCGTGATGGAGTCACCCAAAACATTGGGCGAGTTATCAGCTTTGACGCAGGTGCCAGCTGCGGGTTTGCAGCGCTTGATCCAGTCAGCTGTGACTCTTCGTTTGCTCGAGCATCGTGGCCAATTTCGCTTTGGTTTGGGTCCGTTGGGCGCGCCCATCGTTAGCCACCCAGGCATCAAAGCCATGATCGAGCACAACCAATTGCTCTACCAAGACATGGTCGACCCAGTCGCCATCCTGCAGGAATCGTGGACAGGCGAGATGAGCGAATACTGGCCCTACGCGCAAGACAACAGCCAAAACCTTACTGGTAGTCGCTTGGTTACAGGCCAAAAAGCCGAGCCAACTGAAAGCCATAACGCGCAAGCCTTTGCCCGTTATTCCGAGCTGATGGCCGCTTCGCAATCCTTTGTGATTGAGGAAATCCTTTCATCCTTTCCTTTTCAAGACTGCCAATTCGTCATGGATGTGGGAGGCGGACAGGGGCGTTTCGCGAGTGAGCTAGCCAAAATCTATCCGCATTTGCACGTCACCTTGTTTGACTTGCCCGACGTATGCACCGTCAGCTCGCGCATCGTTGCGCGCAACGGCCTGTCTGAGCGCATTCAAGTCACTCCTGGAGATTTCACCCAAGACGCCTTGCCCAGCGGGGCAGATCTAGTGACCTTAGTTCGCATTGCCCATGACCACAGTGATGAGGTGGTGCTGGCGCTTTTGAAATCGATCTATGCCAGCTTGCCTGCGGGTGGCAGCCTATTGATTGCCGAACCCATGGCCAATGAGCCTGGCGAAAAGCCTGAAGGCGATGCCTATTTCCACTTTTATTTACTGGCCATGGGCTCTGGGCGCTTGCGTACCCCTTTGGAGTTGATGCAACTCATGCACCAGGCTGGTTTTAGCCATTTGGAGCAAGTTCCAAACCCCATGCCAGTTCACGCCAAGTTGTTATTAGGCCGGAAATCTAAGTGTTTGCCCTAGTTCAACAAGGATTAATGTAAATATAGATTGACACATATCAATGTAAGTTAAAAAATACATATATGCACGCACACGCAGTCGTTTTCAAAAATCCCCAACACTTAGCACTAGAGCGATTGTCTCTGCCTTCCGTGGGTGAGGAAGACATCCAAATCGCAGTCGAATACAGCGGCATTAGCACCGGTACGGAACGTTTGTTGTGGGACGGCAGCATGCCGCCTTTCCCGGGAATGGGTTATCCGTTGGTGCCTGGCTACGAGACCGTAGGGCGAGTGACCCAAGCTGGCGCGAAGGCCAAGCTAGATGTGGGGCAAAGGGTTTTTGTGCCTGGTGCCAATTGTTTCGAGGGTGTGCGCAGTTTGTTTGGTGCATCAGCCTCGCACTTGGTCACCAACTTCGCGCGCGTCATGCCTGTAGAAGAGAGCTTGGGCTCGCAAGCCGTTTTGTTAGCTCTGGCTGCCACGGCATACCACGCGGTGTCGATGGGCGGCAAACGCGAAAAAATCATTGCGCCCGATTTGATCATTGGCCACGGCATCATGGGTCGCTTGTTAGCCCGAATGACGGTAGCCGCTGGCGCACCAGCGCCCACCGTATGGGAAACACAAGCCGCACGTCGTTCTGGCGCTGACGGCTACAGCGTGATTCATCCAGATGATGACGACCGCCGCGATTACCAGTCGATCTACGAGGTGAGTGGCGACGCCAGCATCTTGGACACATTGATCATGCGACTCAAGCCCACGGGCGAGATCGTATTGGCTGGTTTTTACAAAGAAAAACTCGCATTCGATTACGCCCCTGCCTTTATGCGTGAAGCGCAGATTCGCACGGCGGCTGAATGGAAACGTCCCGATTTACAAGCCGTCACAGAGTTAGTCAACACAGGCCGACTTTCTCTCGATGGATTGATCACGCATCACGAAAAACCTTCGCACGCCAAGTCGGCTTACGAAGTGGCTTTTGGTGATGCTTTGTGCCTGAAGATGGTTTTGGACTGGAGTGCCCAAGCATGACGAAACAAGCAGATGGAAATAGCCAACCGATTAAATTCGTTGAACTTCTACGCCAAGAGGCTGCGACGGCCATAGACCCCGTGCACACCGGAGAGCCCACCAAAGAGACGCAGATCATTGCGATCTACGGCAAAGGGGGAATTGGCAAGAGCTTTACGCTGGCCAACCTGAGCTACATGATGGCCCAGCAAGGCAAAAAAGTCTTGCTCATCGGATGTGACCCTAAGAGTGACACCACCAGTTTGTTGTTTGGAGGCAAAGCATGTCCCACCATCATCGAAACATCTTCACGTTTGAAGTTGGCCGGTGAAGCCGTCAGCATCAGCGATGTGTGTTTCAAACGCGATGGTGTTTTCGCAATGGAATTAGGTGGCCCTGAAGTCGGTCGCGGTTGTGGTGGTCGCGGCATCATTCACGGCTTTGAAACACTCGAAAAACTCGGCTTCCACGATTGGGGCTTTGACTATGTGTTGCTCGACTTTTTGGGCGACGTGGTGTGCGGTGGATTTGGTCTACCC
>RFTR01000120.1 GCA_009923345.1 Betaproteobacteria bacterium | reverse complement strand
TTTGTCGCCCGCGCGCACTGTCATCACCATGCGGTGGTAGCTATCAGGTTCACCGATACCGTAGATGGCAGACACGGTAGCCACGACGATCACGTCGCGCCGCTCCAAGATGCTTTTGGTGCAACTCAAGCGCATTTGCTCGATGTGCTCGTTGATCGCGCTGTCTTTTTCAATGAATAAGTCGCGCTGCGGCACATAGGCTTCGGGCTGGTAGTAGTCGTAGTAACTGACGAAATATTCAACCGCGTTCTTCGGGAAAAACTCGCGGAATTCGCTGTAGAGCTGGGCGGCCAAGGTTTTGTTGGGCGCGAAGATGATGGCTGGGCGGCCCATGCGCGCTATCACATTGGCCATGGTGAAGGTTTTGCCAGAGCCTGTCACACCCAACAAGGTTTGAAAGACTTCGCCGTCGTTAATGCCTTCGACCAGTTCGTTGATAGCCGTGGGTTGGTCGCCTGCTGGCGGATACGGTTGGAACAACTCAAACGGCGAACCGGGGTAGCTGACAAAGGTGCCGGTGCCAGGAGTTGCAGCACCTTCAGCTACAACTTTGCCTTCAACTTGGGCTTTCGCAATTGCTAAATCAACGGCTAATGGCGTGGACATGGGTTTCATAGATGGCATGCTCAAAAGCGTGCCCTGCAGGCGTTTAAAATATAGGGAAAACGCGTAAGCCTACCTCAGACTGCCCGCCTTTCGCCGAAACCTCCCGATTTACCTCCCATCAAGGACTGACGATGTCACTGTTTACCGCTGTCGAAATGGCACCCCGCGACCCCATTTTGGGCCTCAACGAGCAATTTGCCGCCGACTCCAACCCCAACAAAGTAAATCTAGGCGTGGGCGTGTACTTTGACGACAACGGCAAATTGCCTCTACTTGAGTGCGTGCAAGCCGCCGAAAAATCCATGATGTCCCACCCCAGTGCGCGCGGCTACTTGCCAATCGACGGCATCGCGGCATACGACACCGCAGTCAAGCATTTGGTGTTCGGCGCAGATTCAGAGCCCGTCACATCCGGCCGCGTTGCCACGGTGCAGGGTTTGGGCGGCACAGGCGGTTTGAAAGTCGGAGCTGATTTCCTTCGCCACTTAAACCCCAGGGCCAAGGTGTTGATTTCTGACCCCAGTTGGGAAAACCACCGTGGTTTGTTCACCAACGCGGGCTTCACGGTAGAGACTTACGCTTACTACGACGCCAGTAAAAAAGACATCAACTTTGACGGCATGCTCGCCTCATTGAATGCTTCGACAGCAGGCACGGTGGTCGTATTGCACGCTTGTTGTCACAACCCGACGGGCTACGACATCACCCCCGAGCAGTGGGATAAAGTAGTCGACTTGGTCAAAACCAAAAATCTCACCGCATTCTTAGACATGGCCTACCAAGGTTTTGGTCACGGCATACAAGAAGACGGCGCAGTCATTCAAAAGTTTGTGGCTGCTGGCTTGAACTTCTTTGTCTCAACCTCCTTCTCGAAAAGCTTCAGCCTCTACGGCGAGCGCGTAGGCGCATTGAGCGTAGTGTGTAAGGACAAAGAAGAATGCGGCCGCGTCTTGAGCCAACTCAAAATAGTCATTCGTACCAACTATTCCAACCCCCCTATCCATGGTGGTGCAGTTGTCGCGGCCGTCTTGGGCAACCCCGAGTTGCGCGCGTTGTGGGAAAAAGAATTGGGCGAGATGCGCTTACGTATCAAAGCCATGCGCCAAAAAATGGTCGATGGCCTGAAAGCCGCTGGCGTGAAACAAGATATGAGCTTTATCACACGCCAAATAGGCATGTTCAGTTATTCAGGCCTGACCAAAGACCAAATGGTGCGTCTGCGCAATGAGTTTGGTGTGTATGGCACCGACACAGGGCGCATGTGCGTGGCAGCTTTGAACAGCAAGAATATCGACCACGTTTGCGCATCCATCGCCAAAGTTGTTCAGTAAATTGGGGGACAGCCCCCAATTTGCGTCTTGATTGCACTGTTATATTGCACGGGCACCTTTTTGAGAGAACTCTCGCATGCTTTATAAAATTTTTGAAACCCAACGCACCCTGATGGAGCCGTTTGCGGATTTTGCGCTGGCTACGGCTAAGCTCTACAGCAATCCTTTGTCTCCAATCAGTACTACGTCATTCGGTCATCGCGTGTCCGCGGGTTACGACTTGCTTTATCGTCTGGGAAAAGACTACGTAAAACCAGAGTTTGGTATCAAATCCATCGATGTCGATGGCGTAGAAATCGCTATCCATGAACGCATAGAGATGGACAAACCGTTTTGCGAATTACGCAGATTCAAGCGTTTTTCTGACGACACCAAGACGCTTGCCAAGATCAAAGGCCAGCCTGTTGTATTGATCGTTGCTCCGCTCTCTGGCCACTACGCCACACTGTTGCGCGATACCGTTAGAACCATGCTCAAAGAGCACAAGGTCTACATCACTGACTGGCGCAATGCGCGTTTGGTGCCTTTGAGTGAGGGTGAGTTCCACTTGGACGACTATGTGAACTATGTCCAAGAGTTCATCCGCTATTTGCAATACCACTATGGCAACTGCCATGTCATCAGTGTTTGCCAACCTACGGTGCCAGTTTTGGCTGCAGTTTCTTTGATGGCTTCACGCGGTGAAAAAATACCGCTCAGCATGACCATGATGGGTGGCCCGATTGATGCGACCAAATCCCCTACCGCCGTAAACAACTTGGCTATGAACAAGAGTTACAACTGGTTTGAAAACAATGTGATTTACCGCGTGCCAGATAATTTTCCTGGCGCCGGTCGTCGCGTCTATCCAGGCTTCTTGCAGCACAGTGGTTTTGTGGCGATGAACCCAGATCGTCATCTTAAGAGCCATTACGACTACTTCAAAGACTTGATTAAAGGCGATGACACCAATGCCGAAGCGCATCGACAGTTTTACGACGAGTACAACGCGGTGCTCGATATGGATGCCGACTATTACTTGGAAACCATCAACACGGTGTTCCAAGAGTTCAAACTCGTCCGTGGCACATGGGAAGTCAAGTCACCCGAAGGTGTCATGGAATTGGTGCGTCCCCAAGATATTCGCGATACTGGTTTGATTACCATTGAGGGTGAGTTAGACGATATCTCAGGCTCTGGCCAAACCAAGGCCGCGCACAAATTGTGTACCGGTTTGCCGCGTGAAATCATGGATCATTTGGAAGTCAAAGGCGCTGGCCACTATGGTATTTTTAGCGGACGCCGTTGGCGCGATGTGGTGTATCCCGTTGTCAAAGCCTTCATTGCTCAACATAACAAGACTCAGCCTGTTCGCGCCAAAGTTACTAAGACCAATCTTGCAAAAGCAGCGGCTAAAAGCGTTGCCAATAAACGCGCCACTGTCAAAACATCGCCATCTAAGGCTTCTGCCAAAAAAGCCTCTCGATCAGCCAAGTGAGTCTGGTCGAGCGCATTCTTGACGCCCTACCGCAAACGCAATGTACGCGTTGCGGTTACCCGAATTGTTTGCAATACGCACAAGCCATTGCCAACGAAGAAGCCGCTATCAACCAATGCCCGCCTGGAGGAGCTGAAGGCATTGTTCGCTTAGCTGCTATCACTGGAAAAGCAGTCGCACACCTCAACCCAGAACACGGCATTGAGGCACCACGTACCCTCGCGGTCATTGATGAAGACTGGTGCATCGGTTGCACGTTATGTATCGACGCCTGCCCTACCGATGCGATTGTCGGTAGCAACAAACGTATGCACACCGTCATAGAACCTTATTGCACCGGTTGCGAGTTGTGTATCCCCGTGTGCCCTGTCGACTGCATCGCGCTTGAACCTGTCGATGCAAATCTCACTGGCTGGCATGCTTGGTCACAAGATTTAGCCAACGTCGCGCGCGCTCGTTATGAATCTAAAACAGTAAGACTTGCACGCTTACAAAAAGAAGAAGAGCAGCGGTTGGAAGCACTAGCCAACACGCGTAAAGCTGACTCTTGAACCAGCTTCTCAAATTGATTGCGCAAACGGATTTCGCACTGCTTTGTATGTAACAGCGAAAAAATAGTTAGACAGGCTGCGCTGCTAGTGCGCTAAAAGCTTTCACCACCTCGACTGGTGCTTGTACTAATTCAATTAGCACGCCCTCGCCGCCAATGGGAAATTCTTCATTGGCTTTGGGGTGTAAGAAGGTGATGTCAAACCCAGCAGCACCTTTACGAATTCCGCCCGGGGCAAAGCGCACACCTTGAGAGGTGAGCCATTCGACCGCTTGGGGTAGATCGTCTATCCACAGGCCAATATGGTTCAAGGGCGTCGTATGGACAGCTGGTTTTTTTTCAGGGTCAATGGGTTGCATCAGGTCAACTTCAACTTTGAAAGGCCCAACACCCATGGCGCAAATATCTTCATCGACGTTTTCGCGTTCGCTCTGGAAGGTGCCCGTCACTTCGAGCCCAAACATATCAACCCATAGTTTTTTAAGCGTATGTTTATCGGGTCCGCCAATAGCGATTTGCTGAACGCCTAGCACTTTGAAGGGACGTTGAAGTTGAATTACGCCCGACGTCATGCCTCAAACTCCACAATCACTTGGTCGACGGTCAGTGACTCGCCTTGAGCCGCCACGACACTTTTGACGACGCCGTCTTGCAATGCAAACAAGACGTTTTCCATCTTCATAGCTTCGATCACCGCCACACGCTCGCCAGCCAACACTTTTTGACCAGGCTTGACCGCCACATCGACCAACAAACCGGGCATGGGAGACAGCACAAAGCGGCTCAAATCTGGCGGTGCTTTAAACGGCATGAGTTTGTACAACTCAGCCATACGGGGTGACACCACCATCGCGTCGATGCGTGTGCCGTTGTGTTGGATCTGAAGTCCCAACGGGTTTTTGGAGGATCCACGTTCGACTTGCGCAACAAACGGTTGTCCATTGACAGTGCCTTGGATGGCGACGTCCTTGATGCGCGATTCACTGGCTATCGCATAGTTTTTGCCATTGACTTTGATGATGGCGGTTCCGTGGCGCCCCATCGAATCGTCCACTTCCACTTGGGTGTGGTGATGGTCACCTTTGGCGTCGAGTGTGATGATGGTGTAGGCCTGACCGACCTTTACGTCATAGCCCGGTAACTGACCACTCAAACTTGCAGCGCGTTCGCGAGAGCGACGACGCACAAAAGCAGCCAAAGCGATCAGAAAGTCTGGGTCTTGGTGAATCACGTCTTGCGCACGGAAACCGTGGGCGTATTGCTCGGCAATAAAGCCTGTGTTGAAGTCACCCGAAACAAAGCGTGGGTGCGCCAGCAAGGCGGATTGGAAAGGGATGTTGGAGCTGATGCCGCGAATCACAAATGCGTTCAATGCTTCGCGCATTTTGGCGATGGCGTCATTGCGGTCACGCCCGTGCACGATGAGCTTAGCGATCATCGAGTCGTAGAACATCGGAATTTCACCACCCTCTTGCACGCCAGTGTCTACGCGCACACCGAGCAATTGCTCAGTATTGGCTTGGAACATGGTGGGTTCTGGGGGGTGGAAGCGCACCAACCTACCCGTGGAAGGCAGGAAGTTACGGAAAGGATCTTCTGCGTTGATACGGCACTCAATCGCCCAACCATTGCGTTGCACATCTTCCTGCTTCAAGGTGAGTGGCTCACCTGCTGCAATACGGATCATCCATTCGACCAAATCCAAACCCGTGATGCACTCGGTCACAGGATGCTCCACCTGCAAGCGGGTGTTCATCTCGAGGAAATAAAAACTCTGGTCTTTGCCGACTACAAACTCAACCGTGCCAGCGCTTTGGTATTTCACCGCTTTCGCCAAAGCCACGGCTTGCTCACCCATGGCTTTGCGGGTGGCGTCGCTGATGAAAGGCGATGGCGCCTCTTCAATCACTTTTTGATGACGGCGTTGTATCGAGCATTCGCGCTCGTTCAGATACAGCACATGGCCTTGCGCGTCACCAATCAATTGGATTTCAATGTGGCGCGGTTCTTCGACAAACTTTTCAATAAAGACGCGGTCATCGCCAAAGCTGTTGCGGGCTTCATTGCGGCAACTGGTGAAGCCTTCTAGTGCTTCCTTGTCGTTGTAGGCCACGCGCAAGCCTTTGCCACCGCCACCTGCACTAGCTTTGATCATCACGGGGTAGCCAATGCCTTTG
>RFTR01000119.1 GCA_009923345.1 Betaproteobacteria bacterium | reverse complement strand
AAATCACTGTCAAGTTCACTCAGCGATTTAGTGCGTGACGTGCGCGAACTGACGGCCAATTCCACCGATACGCCCGTGGTGATTTCTGCTGACCGCTCCATCAAATACGAAACTGTTGTCAAAGCCATGGACACCTTGCAACGCGCTGGTATTGCCCGCGTAGGTTTGTCTGTGCAACTTACAGACTGATGACTGCAACGCCCGCTTACCTTGAGTTTGCGCCCCCACCTCCGCCGGGCACGGGACGATCGTTAGGCCTTGCCTTACTAGTTCACTTTTTGCTCATGGTCGCCCTAACAGCAGGCATTCAATGGAAGCAAGACAACAGCCTGTCCGTTGAGGCTGAGTTATGGGCTGCTATTCCCATGGCCGCAGCACCTAAACCTGTGGAAGTAGAACCGCCACCCCCTCCGCCTCCCCCGCCTCCTGCGCCCAAAGAAATCGTGAAACCTCCCCCTGCGCCAACTTCTAACGTAGACGCAGACATCGCCTTGGCGAAACGCAAAAAGCAATTGGAAGAAGACAAAAAGAAACAAGAGGCGCTTGAAGCCGAGCGTTTGAAAAAAGAATTGCTTAAAAAAGAAGAAGAGAAAAAAGCTAAGCTCAAAGAGAAAGAGCAAAAAGAAAAAGAGTTGAAAGACAAAGCTCTGAAAGAGAAAGAATTGAAGGAAAAAGAAAAGAAAGAGAAAGAGCGCAAAGAAAAAGAACTCAAGGACAAAGAAGCCAAAAAACTACAAGAGCAAAAAGACGCTAAGCCGTCTCCAGCAGATACGAAAAAAATAGAGGCTTTGCGCCAAGAGAATATGAAGCGCATAGCGGGTATGGCAGGCGCCACGGGAGACGAAAACGCCACTGGTACTGCGCAACGTGCAGCAGGACCCTCCGATAGTTATGGCGGACGCATTCGTGCGCGCATCAAGCCCAACATTACCTTTACTGAGGAAGTTGCGTCGAATGCGTCGGCTGATGTCGAAGTTCGTTGCGCACCCGATGGCACCATTATTGGCAAGAAACTCATCAAATCAAGTGGTAATACCGCTTGGGACAATGCAGTATTGAAGGCCATTGATAAAACAGAGGTTTTGCCCCGCGACACCGACGGCCGCGTGCACTCTCCCTTGGTGATCAGTTTCCGTCCAAAAGACTAAGCCTTGTCTTAGCGATCGGTGGCAGTGTCAGCGCACATAAGCGCAGAGCACTCATATGAAAAGATGGAGACGCCAATGGAACACTGGGTCACCCATCAATTGAAAAACTATCTCTGCGACTCAAATAGTGGGTGCGCCAAGCGCAAACACAGGCTAGTAAAGCCATCACGACCGAAGCGGCGTAAATAGAAGCCAATCCAAAACGCTCACTCAACAATCCACCGAGTAAGGCGCCTAAAACTCCTGGTATGCCATAGCCAATCGACGCATACAAAGCTTGCCCTCGACCCCGCAAACGTCCTGGGAAGTGCTTGGTCAAAATAGAAATGCATACCGTGTGGTGGGTAGCAAACGTCACAGCATGCAACATCTGCGCAATCCATAAGGCCAAAAGGGCGTCCGCCCACCAGGCCGTTAGACACATTCGCAACACCATCACGCATGCGCAAATCACTAACCACGCAGACAAACTGAATAAAGGCAACCATCGGCTTTGAGAGAAGAACCAGACGATTTCCGTAGCCACTGAAATGGCCCACAAAATACCGATCATGGTTTTGCTATAACCCAATGCATCTAAGTACAAGGATAAAAAAACGTAAATGCCGATGTGTGCAAACACATGACAAAACACTGCAGCAAAAAACCAGCGTACTTTGGCATGCTTCAAAACACCCAAAACGGGCGGTGACACTTCATCATGGCGTATGACTTCTCGGTGCTTGGGTAGCCACCACACGCTGACATTCAACGCAATCAAAGAACCTACGGCCCAAGCGGGGAAGCTCTCCATGCCTTGGTGATCAAACCAAGCGCCAGCGACAAACACAGTCACTAAAAATCCAATGGAGCCCCACAACCGAATACGGCCATAGCGTTTGGTATTGAAGGTGCCTTCGCTACTCACCCATTGCGCCAAGGCAGCTTCGCTCATAGGCATCATGGCGCTGGTATGGATAAACATGCAGAGCAACACCACCGCCAACCACACCAAACCCATTTGAAAAAACAAGCCCGTGGCGCATACCAATGCAGCCCCCGCGCAATAACGCAGTAAGTTGATGCGGTCTGCACTGTGGTCACTCAACCACCCCCACCCGTAGGGCGCCAAGATACGCGTCAACGATTGAACAGCTGTGAGCAATCCAATCGTGGTGATGGACAGGCCCAGCGACTTGAGCCACAAAGGTAAATAGGGATTGAAGAAGCCAATGTGCGCAAAATAGCTGGCAGACAGCGCTGCAAACGGAAACAGCGTATTACGCCTAGACGGCGCTGAGTCTTCCACAGATGGCCCTTTTAAGCGATGCGCCCCGCAATGGCGGGCATATCTACATGGACGTCACCACACTGCGCGCGGTGGCGAAGTGCATGGTCCATCACCACCAAGGCCAAAAGCGCCTCAGCGATGGGGGTGGCACGAATACCTACACATGGATCATGACGCCCTTTGGTGACCACCTCAACAGCTTGGCTGTTTTGGTCAATTGAATCACGCGGACTGACGATAGAACTGGTGGGCTTGATGGCAATGCTCACTTCAAGATCTTGCCCACTACTGATGCCGCCCAACACACCGCCAGCGTGATTAGTTGCAAAGCCTTGGGGCGTGAGGGTATCGCCATGCATGGTGCCGCGGTGCGCAACGCTGGCAAAACCAGAACCGATCTCCACGCCTTTGACAGCATTCAATCCCATCATGGCGTACGCAATGTCTGCATCTAATTTGTCATACAGGGGCTGGCCCAAACCTACAGGCATGCCAGTAGCCACTATTCGGATACGCGCGCCACAAGAGTCTCCCGCTTTACGCAAGCTGTCCATATAGTCTTCAAATACTTTTACATCTGCACAGGGCGCATAGAAAGGGTTGTGACCCACATGGTCCCAACTTTCAAATGGAATTGGTAAATCACCAAGTTGGGTCATGCAGCCTTTGAATTGGATACCGTATTTTTCTTGCAACCATTTTTTGGCAACGGCACCTGCAGCAACGGTAGGTGCCGTCAAACGAGCAGAAGAACGACCACCGCCACGTGGATCGCGGATACCGAATTTTTGGAAATAGGTGTAGTCCGCATGGCCAGGGCGGAAAGTCTGCAACAAATTACCGTAGTCTTTGCTGCGTTGGTCGGTGTTTTGAATCAACAAGGCGATGGGGGTGCCCGTTGTTTTACCTTCGTAAACACCTGAAAGAATTTGAACTTGGTCCGGTTCGTTGCGTTGGGTGACATGGCGACTGGTGCCTGGACGACGTCTATCTAAGTCCTGCTGGATATCAGCCTCTGACAATGCCATGCCGGGTGGGCAACCATCGATCACGCATCCGATCGCGGGGCCGTGGGATTCACCAAAGTTGGTGACGCAAAAAAGGGTTCCGAAGGTATTTCCACTCATAAGGCGCGATTATCCCATCCGCGCCCATGCGGAAAACTATCCCTTTGCAGGTTGTGCTTGCGCTCCTGCTTCTTCATTAGGCCAATCGCGGATGTAGGCCTTGAGCATTTTGTTTTCGAAGTTGTGGCTATCGAGTACCGCTTTGGCGACATCGTAAAAGCTGATGACGCCTTTGAGTTTGCCGTTTTCAACAATGGGGATGTAACGGGAATGACTCTCCACCATCATGTGGCGCACTTGGTCGATTTCGTGATCTGGGGTGCAAGTTAATGGATGGTCGTCCATAGCACTTCTGACTTTCGCATCGCCCAATGCGCCGTCATGGCGGTGCAAGGCCATGATCACCTCACGAAACGTCAACAGACCCACGAGGTTGCCATGCTCCATCATGGTCGCCATGGTGTTGACAGCATGTGACAGAGACTCAGACGGGTCGATAGTGAACAAAGGACTGTCGCCCTTGACGCGCAAAATATCGCTGACTTTCATAGTGAACCTCCTCGCATGGGTCTCCAAATATAGCCCACAATGCGCTTTAAAACCCACTTCATACACCCGAGGAAACCATGCCTGGCTATAACGACCCAAGTTTTGACACCCTTGCATTACATGCTGGTGCAAGCCCTGACCCGACAACAGGAGCGCGCGCTACACCGATTCATCTCACTACATCGTTTGTATTTGAATCCAGCGACCATGCTGCCTCCCTCTTTAATTTGGAACGCGCGGGGCACGTTTACAGCCGCATCAGCAATCCCACCAACGCAGTGTTGGAACAACGCGTTGCAGCTTTGGAAGGCGGCATTGGCGCGATTACCACGGCAAGTGGACAAGCCGCTTTGCATTTGAGTGTGGCCACCTTGATGGGGGCAGGCTCACATATTGTTTCAAGTAGTGCTTTGTATGGTGGCTCGCACAATTTGTTGCACTACACGATGAGCCGTTTTGGCATTGAAACCACCTTTGTGCATCCACACGATATTGATGGCTGGAAAAAAGCCGTTCGCCCCGACACCAAACTTTTTTTCGGCGAAACAGTGGGCAACCCAGGGTTGGATGTACTAGATATTCCAACGGTCTCGCAGATAGCGCATGAGGCGGGCGTGCCTTTGTTGGTCGACAGCACGTTGACATCACCCTATTTGCTCAAACCTTTTGATTTAGGCGCAGATTTGCTCTACCACTCCGCGACGAAGTTTTTGAGTGGCCATGGCACGGTGATTGGTGGCGTTGTGGTGGACGCTGGTAGTTTTGATTGGGAGCGCAGCGGCAAGTTTGCAGAGTTGTCACAAAGCTACGAAGGCTTTCACAACATGGTGTTCACCGAAGAAAGTACGGTTGGTGCATTTCTGTTGCGCGCGCGCCGTGAAGGCTTACGAGACTTTGGCGCGTGCATGAGCCCGCACAGCGCTTGGTTGATTTTGCAAGGCATTGAAACCTTACCCTTGCGTATGGAACGCCATATGTCTAACACCGAAAAAGTGGTGGAGTTTTTAGCTAACCATCCAATGGTTAGCCGTGTGGGTCATCCCTTGATGGAGGGCCACTCTAGCCACGCCTTAGCGAAAAAACTTTTGCGCTTTGGTCCGCGTGGCGCTGGCTCAGTATTTAGCTTTGATATCAAAGGCTCACGTGAACAAGGACGCGCATTCATTGAGGCACTTAAACTTTTTAGCCATTTGGCCAATGTGGGGGACTGCCGTAGTTTGGTGATCCACCCCGCTAGTACTACGCACTTCAGGATGAGTGATGAAGCTTTGGTAAACGCTGGCATTGGCCCTGGCACCATTCGTTTGTCGATTGGCCTTGAGGACCCAGCCGATTTAATCGACGATTTGAAGCGTGCTTTGAAGGCGGCTGAGAAAACTGCTGGCTCACCAGTGAAACCGGCGGCGGCTTGAAAGGGATACGGCTATGAAATTTTCTATTCCTGCAACAAATGGAACCTCGTATGAAGCCTATGCCTATACCGGAGGTAAGGCATTCGATGCGAATAAACCCACCGTAGTCTTTATTCATGGCGTATTGCACGACCACAGTGTCTGGATTTTGCAAACCCGCTATCTCGCACACCACGGCTTCAATGTATTGGCGGTAGACCTACCAGGCCACTGCCGCAGCGGCGGTGATGCGCCAGACAGGGTGGAAGACGCGTCAAAGTTTATTGAACATCTATTGGATACAGCTGGTATTGAAAAAGCCGCGCTGATTGGACACAGCTGGGGATCTCTGATAGCACTAGAGACGGCAGGACGTTTAGGTGATCGCATCACACACTTAGGCTTGGTGGGAATTGCGTTCCCAATGCCCGTCTCGCCTGCGCTCTTGGAGGCCTCGCTGAATGAACCCATGAAGGCACTTCAAATGGTGAACGTGTTTTCACGTGCGACCTTGAATGCACCTCCCTCTGTCTTGGGGCCAGGCACTTGGGTTTACGGTACCTCGATGGCACTCGGTCGCCGCGTTTTGGCAAGCAATACCAAGGTCAATGTCTTTCACAGAGGCTTCAAAGCTTGTGATTCCTACACCCATGGCTTAGAAGCGATGCAGGCTGTGACCTGCCCTATTTTGTTTTTGCTGGGCAAACAAGACCAAATGACACATCCCAAAGGCGCAAAAAGTTTGATCGATATG
>RFTR01000118.1 GCA_009923345.1 Betaproteobacteria bacterium | reverse complement strand
GCGCCAAGCGTGGGGTTTTCCCAATCGTCTTCTACAAAGCGGATGTCGTTTTTTTTGAGATCGAAGCCCAAGGCTTCGAGGGAACCTAAATACAACTCCAAGATATTGCTGGGAGCAGGCTTTAAGACGACTTGGTATTGGTAATAGTGCTGCAAGCGGTTGGGGTTCTCGCCATAGCGGCCGTCCTTGGGACGACGGCTCGGTTGCACATACGCAGCCCTCCAAGGCTCTGGGCCTAAAGCGCGCAAAAAAGTGGCGGTATGCGAGGTGCCGGCACCTACTTCCATATCGATGGGTTGCAAGAGGGCACAACCGTGTTCACCCCAATAAGACTGGAGTTTGAGAATAATTTGTTGGAAAGTCAGCATGAAACCTAGCGGTGTGTATTTTTGTGTGAATTTTAAGGGCCGAAGCGGCGTCGCCCGTGTCTGGCGCGGTGGGCCAAAGCAGCGACTACGACCATAGTGGCAACACCCAACAACCACAGTGGCATCAGACCTAATTTGCTAGCCCACTGGGTATAGGGGGTGAGCGCAGTGCGCACACCTTTGACTTCACCTGTTAAGACGCCTTGTACGCCACTGGCAAGTCGGTGTGTGACCACGCCTTGGGCGTCAATGATGGCAGTAGCGCCCGTATTGGTGGCACGCAACATGGGACGTCCTAACTCCATCGTTCTTGCGCGCGAGATATGCAAATGCTGGTCTATCGCCACGGTATTTCCGAACCATGCAATGTTGCTGAGGTTGATCATCAGCGTGGGGGAGTGCTCAGGGTCTGAGAAGTTCTGTACAAGTTCCTCGCCGAACAAGTCTTCATAACAAATATTGGTGGCGATGCGCTCACCTTTGAACTCCAACAGCGGTTGGCCCAAAGCGCCACGTCCAAAGCTACCTAACGGAATGCGCATCAAGTCGACAAACCAACGAAACATGGGCGGCACAAATTCGCCAAAAGGAACCAAGTGGTGTTTGTCGTAGCGGTAGTTCGCAGCGCTTGCACTGGGCATGAGCGCCATGGCAGAGTTAGTAAGTTGCCCCTGGGTGCTGGGGCCCGCATCTCGCATCGGCATGCCGATCAGGGCAAGTTGTTGGTGTTGCGCGAAATGCTGTTTGAGCTCGCTCCAAAAATGCTCGGGCAAGTTGTCTGCCAGCACAGGCAATGCCGTCTCAGGCAAAGCAATAAAGTCTGCGGTGTTGGCCAATAGCGCTTGGCGATAGTCCACAAGTGCTTGTGGGACTGCCGCACCAAATTTCAGGTCTTGCGGCACATTGCCTTGCACCAAGGCAACTTTCAGAGTCTGCTGTGAAGCTTCTTTGTTAGCGGCCGTTTGTTGGGTGTTAGCTGTGGACCAGGTGTAAGCAAGGGCCACAAGTACTGCAAGACGAATACACCAGCCGATACGCGAAGGGTTTTCAATATGCTCAGCGCGTTTGGCAGTCACCAACATACATACAAATGCAGCGATGGCGCTCACACCATAAACGCCCACCCACGGCAACCAATGGCGAATCGGGCTGTCGACGTGTGCGTAGCCAATAGCGCCCCAAGGAAAACCAGTGAACAAGGTGCCACGCAGTAACTCAGCCAGCATCCACGCAAAAGCGAACGAGAAGGCGCGCGAGAAAACACTTTGGCCTTGGTGGCAACAACGGCGATACAGAGCACCAGCAAAAGCGTAATAGAGTCCTAAAGCGATGGCTAGCAGTGCAACAGCTGCCGCCGCCAAAGACGCGTGCATCTCGCCGTAAATATGCATAGATATAAAAAGCCACCAAAAGATGGCTAACAACCAGGCACTCGCAAAAATCCAAGCTTGCCAAAAAGCTTGGGTGGCACTGTTGCTTCGGTCGAGCACTGCAGCCAAGATGGCAAGGCTTGTGAGTTGAAGCGCCGCGATGGGTTGGCCATACGATGCGCCCTCAAAAGGCCATGCCAAGGCAAAGGCTTGCAAGGCACCAGCAACCACCAGCACCACGTAAAGGCCCAAGTTTTGCAGGTGGCGTAACGCGGCCGTTTGCATTACGGCGCTTTGTCGGTCTGCTGAGGTGTTTGGGCAGTATTTGCTTGCACAGCAAATACCTTGAACCATTTGACCGCCCCTGCTTTGGTCAGCAAGACTTGAAAGCGTAAACCGTTGATCTCGAATAATTCGCCGCGACGAGGCACATGCCCCATAGCGTGGGCGATGAAGCCGCCAATGGTGTCGAAGCGGTTTTCTTGCGGTTCTGTTTCGTCTGGGGTAAAGATGGTGGTCTCAAATGCTTCTTCGACACGGTCTATGGCGGTGTCACCACTGACGCGAAAACTTCCGTCAACGAGTGCGTAGATATCGCCCGCGTCATCCTGTTCGTCAAACTCGTCTTCTATGTCGCCAACGATTTGTTCGAGTACGTCTTCAATGGTGATGAGTCCAGCGACGCGGCCAAATTCGTCGACCACTAAAGCCATATGGTTACGGGTGTTTCGAAAATCGCGCAATAGGTCGTTCAGTCCTTTGCTCTCGGGAATAAAGACTGGCGGTCGCAATAAGGTGCGTATGTTGAGCGCTGGAGCGCGCTGCAGTTTGAGCAGGTCTTTGGCCAACAAAATGCCGATGATGTTGTCGCGCTCGCCTTCAAATACTGGGAAACGTGAGTGGGCAGTGTCAATGACTTGGTGCAGGCTCTCGTCTAGGGATGCGTCAATATTGATCAAGTCCATCCGCGCCGCAGCCACCATCACCTTGCCAGCGGTTAATTCAGCCATACGCAAGACGCCTTCGAGCATGATGCGACTTTCTGCGCCGATGACTTGGTTGTCTTCTGCGTCCGCAAAAACTTGGTGGAGCGCTTCGCTGCTATCTGGCTTTGGGCGAATGCGGTCTATCAATCGTTGCCAAAGGCTTTTGCCCATTTCGTGTTGCGTAGAATTAGTTATCGATGAGTCTGTCACACATTGCGTAGCTTGTGGCCACTTAATTTATCAAATGTGAAGCATAGCCCATGGCGTTTGCAAGCAGACGTATGTCAGGGGTATTTTTTACGGCGCGCTATCGATGGTAACTGGGACTGATATTCCGCCGATTTATGACGCCCAGCGCTAACGCATATTCAATAAACGCACATAGCCTTGTATATGTTCATCATTAACTGCATAGTCAGACCGCAAGTACCGGACTTGCGCATACAGTGAAAGCGAATGGTTTTGGATATGGGAAGGCTGTAAGTGCACTGTTGGCAAATCGTTACCAACACATCGCGCTCGTAAGGTACATGGTCAAGCGCTAGACCAGCAAATAACAATAGCTTCCAACTTTTGAAGGCTGACAAATGGATGAGCGTTTTGACGAATTTCACCCCACTATTACAGGGTTTTCCCTGGTTTTGTCAATTTATCTACCTTAGTCGGGACATTACCGATGTAGTTGCTGCCAATCGGAAAGGAGAATGGAGAAATGACTTTTTCTACACAAAAACCTTGGTTAGATGCCTATCCATCTGGCGTACCCCACGAGATCGATACTTCCAGTATTCGCAACTTGGCCCATTTGCTGGAAACCTCTTTTAAAAAGAACGCAGCCTCGCCTTTCTCCGTCTGCATGGACCGCTGGATGACCTATGGTCAGGTAGATGATGCTTCCGCCAGTATGGGGGCTTGGTTACAACATTTAGGTTTGCCCGCAGGTGCGCGTGTGGCCATCATGTTGCCGAACGTCCCCCAGTTTGCCGTCACGATGTCGGGCATCTTGCGTGCCGGCTTTGTGTGCGTGAACGTGAATCCACTCTATACCGCGCGTGAATTGAAGCACCAGTTGTGTGACTCGGGTGCCACCACCATTGTGATTTTAGAAAACTTTGCCCACACCTTGGAAGAAGTGATCCAAGACACGCCGATTGAAAATGTTGTGATCGCTTCTATGGGCGATATGCTGGGTTTTTGGTTCGGACGCTGGATCACTTTTGCTGTGCGGCACTTAGCGCGCATGGTGCCGGAATACAAAATTCCGAGAATGACTGCCTCTGGTAAATCGCGCACATTGATTGCATTTAACGAGATGATGGAAGAAGGCGGCAAGTATTCGCTCAAGCCGTCTATGCAATCGCGCGATGACCCTGCTTTCTTACAGTACACCGGCGGCACTACTGGGCTGTCAAAAGGTGCCGTTTTAACGCATAACAATGTGATCGCAGCCATTTTGCAAGCGCAAGCTTGGTTTACTGTCCAAGATTAATTGCATTACCGCGCTACCGCTCTATCACATCTTCGCTTTGACACTTTGTTTTTTGAGCGTGCAATGGGGGTCGTATATGACGCTCATTCCCAATCCGCGGGATATTGATAAATTTGTGGATGTTCTGAAAAAACGGCCATTTCACTTATTGCCCGCTGTGAACACTTTGTTCAATGCGTTGCTACAGCATCCGCATTTCAAATCTCTCGATTTTTCGCATTTATGTGTCTCGCAAGCTGGCGGCATGGCAGCCTCTGAGGGTACGGCTAAGCGTTGGCAAGAAGTGACGGGGTCTGCCATGGTGGAAGGCTGGGGAATGAGCGAGACCGTTGCCATTGGCACCAACAATCCGGTGACGGCAACCAGCTTTAGCGGCACGATTGGATTACCTTTGCCCAGCATTGACATTGCCATCAAGGATGACGATGGCAACAGCCTTGCCTATGGCGAAGTGGGGGAACTTTGTATCAAAGGCCCGAATGTGATGGTGGGCTACTACCAACAACCCGACGAAACGCACAAGGCTTTTACGTCTGATGGTTTTATGCGTACAGGCGATATTGCTGTGATGGACGACAAGGGATTCACACGCATTGTGGACCGCAAGAAAGACATGATTTTGGTTAGCGGATTCAATGTGTTTCCTAACGAACTTGAAAACGTGATCTCTTTATGCCCAGGTGTTGTGGAGTGTGCTGCTATCGGTGTTCCAGACGACAAGCAAGGCGAAGCGATTAAGGTATTTGTAGTGCGCAACGACGTCACGTTGACGGAAGATGATGTGGCGCGTTATTGCAAGCAGAATTTAACTGGCTACAAACAACCTAAATATATTGAATTCAGAGATGATTTGCCCAAGACCAACGTGGGAAAAATATTGAGGCGAGAGTTACGATCGCATGCCTAAAACGATGACGCCTCCGCAGGGCGTACATTTTTTAGAACGCGGGTGGTTATCAAGTAACAACATTTTGTTAGTTGATCGAGACCAAGCGGTTTTGATCGACACGGGTTACTTCAGCCATGCGCATCAAACCTTGGATTTGGTGAAGCACCATCTCAATGGGCGTCCACTCACCGCCATCATCAATACACACTTGCACAGCGATCACTGTGGTGGCAATGCCTTTTTACAAGCGGCCTTTACTAACGTGACAACTTGGATTCCACCTGGTCATGCGCCCTTTGTTCGCCAATGGGATGCTTTAGCCCTTGGCTACGTTGGGACGGGACAGCATTGCCCGCCATTTATTTCACACAACAGTCTTCGAGTGGGTCAAGAATTTTTAATTGGTGACCATACTTGGCAATTCTTTGCTGCACCTGGCCATGATCCACACTCTTTTATTCTTTTTTCACCTGATACGGGTATTTGCATTACGGCCGACGCTTTATGGGAAAACGGTTTCGGGGTTGTATTTCCTGAAATTGAAGGCGAAGAAGGGTTTGCCGATGTGAGTGCCTCTTTAGATTTGATTGAGTCACTCCAGCCTTCCGTCATTTTTCCTGGCCATGGCTCGCCATTTACAGATGTAGCAGGGGCCCTTACACGTGCACGATCGCGTTTGACACGCTTTATCGAGAAGCCGGAATCACATGCACTTTATGCGGCCAAGGTGTTGGTGAAGTTTAAATTGCTGGAATTGCAGCGTATTGAACGTTCAGCATTTTCGAATTGGGCAATATCAGCTACGCATTTGGAGAAGCTTCACCACTCCTATCCGCGTGGCTTGTCATTTGAAAATTGGTTTGAATTTATTTGCAACGATCTTGTTCGTAGTAAAGCCGCAGAAATCGCCGGCGATTATTTTCTGAACGCTTGATGCTTTTTTCTTGTGCCTAATGCACAAAAACAAAAAGCCCAACTCGTTAGAGATGGGCTTTTTGAGGCTGTAAGAGCCTGACAATGTCCTACTTTCACACGGGAACCCGCACTATCATCGGCGCTAAGTCGTTTCACTGTCCTGTTCG
>RFTR01000117.1 GCA_009923345.1 Betaproteobacteria bacterium | reverse complement strand
AATCAACTAAGGTCGACTCTTCACCCTTCGGAGGGTTTTTCAACAACTCAATCAATTCACCCGTTTGTTTGGCACTCAAAGGCAAAGGTGGAATACCCAATGCAGCACGTTCAGCCACATGGTCTCGGTAAGCTTTCAACATCTTTCTCTCTCCTAGCTAAATAAATTAATTGGGGTCAGGTACAGATTAAAAATTAGTAAAAATTAGGGTCAGGTACACATTTATTTTCTGGCAACGCTTGGCGCTGGGCCATCGAGCAAATTGAATGCGGGGCCTTTTTTCATGGCCTCAGCCACGGCGACTTGGGCTGGGCTTTGGCATTCGTCGGCCATGCGTTGGCCGAGCTTGCTGTTCATCAACATGGATTTGTTTGCAAGTTGCAACCACATGGCACCCGCTTGGGGGTCTTCTAAGCGGATGGCACCGGTAGCAGAAGGCACGGGCGAGACGTGGAAGCGGTGCTTACCCATCTGCAACACAAAGAATCCACGGTTTTGCGCGTCGGGGGTGATATTGACCACGTTGCCCAATTCACAAACGATGCGTCCAGTGTGGACTTGTTCGGCGACGGCTAATGCTTTTCCGTCTAAATCTAAGGCGAACACATTTGGAACAAAAACGCTAGAGAGCGCACATACAAAAAAACACATTGCTGCAAAACCACCAACAAATCGAATGCGAGTCTGCAAGGCCATATTCAGCAGATCTTGTTTGTAGACGTTATGCATGGCTGTCTCCGGTTGTTTGTATAAAAAATTCCAGCACCTCTTTTGCCAAATGTCTGCCCGTGCTGTGCGCACGTTCCAACACCTGCCAATAAAACCTGTAACTCGCACGGTCATGTAAGTGACCTTGGTGGCTGATCGGCGCCCATTGCGCCTTGAATCCTGCCAAGACGATTTCGCTAGCCAACTCTATTTCTGCGGCTTTGGGCGACAAAGCCTCTAGTATGGGGCGGATTTGTGACGGATGGATGCTCCACATCCTGGTAAAGCCGAATTCTTGTGAAGCACGCTCTGCTGCGGCACGCATGGCGTTGGCATCGGTGAATTCGGTCACCACACAGTGCGAAGGGACTTTGCCGTGGGCGTGACATGCGCTTGCTATTTCCAACTTGGCCCGCACCACCAAAGGATGGCTGAACTGCCCCGCAGACTGCATGGCTTGCGCTGGAATCGCGCCGTTGTGGGTAGACACAAAATCCATCAACCCAAAGCTCAATGACTGAACGCGGGCGTGACCAGCAATTGCAAACGCGTTGTGCACTGCGGTGGGTGACTCAATCAACACATGGATTGGGATATCTTTAGCGCCAGCAGCGATTAAGGCGCGCTCAGCAAACCCAACATCAGCCAGCGACTCCACCTTAGGAATCATGATGTGCGACAAGCGCTGTCCCACTTTGCTAGCAATTGCCGCAATATCTGCCTCAAAACTAGTATGGTTCACCGCATGCACGCGCACAGCGACGCGAGCGTTTGCGTCTGCAGATAAAACAAGTTCTGTCACCAACGCTGCATGCTCGGCTTCTCCGCCCACAGGTGCACCGTCTTCACAATCAAGGGTGACATCAAAGACACAGGTACCGAATTCCTGCGTCATCTCAGCTTGCAGTTGCAAGCTTTTGCGCATCCGCGCTTCGACGCCACTGTAGTGATCGCACACAGGGATCACGACTCCAGAGGCTTGGGCCCCTAGCAAGACGTCGCGCGGATGGCTCAAGTCAGTCTCGCGAGAGATCAGACCAAATGGGCCACGCCCGCTTGTTCGTCGGTCAACTCTTTGAGTGTTTTGTCAATACAGGCTTGGCTGAAGGCGTCGATTTCCAAGCCTTCGACCACTTTGTATTGGCCGTTTTCGCAGGTGACGGGGAAACCGAACATCACGTCTTTCGGAATGCCGTACCAACCTTGTGAAGGAATACCCATCGTCACCCACTTGCCGTTTGTTCCCAATGCCCAGTCACGCATATGGTCGATGGCCGCGTTGGCTGCAGAAGCTGCTGAAGACAAGCCGCGAGCCTCAATGATGGCCGCGCCACGCTTGCCCACAGTTGGCAAGAACACATTGGCGTTCCACTCTTGGTCGTTGATCATGGTTTTGACCGATTGGCCAGCGATGGTGGCGAAGCGGTAATCGGCATACATGGTGGGCGAATGGTTGCCCCACACACATAATTTTTCGATGTCGGCCACGGCTTTGCCTGTTTTGGCAGCGATTTGGCTCAAAGCGCGGTTGTGGTCCAAACGCAGCATGGCGGTGAAGTTGCCAGGCTTCAAGTCAGGCGCAGACTTCATGGCGATGTAGGCATTCGTGTTGGCAGGGTTGCCAACTACCAGCACTTTGACGTCGCGCGAAGCAACGGCATTCAAGGCCTTGCCTTGGGCCGTAAAAATGGCGCCGTTGATGGCGAGCAATTCGGCGCGCTCCATGCCAGGGCCGCGTGGGCGTGAGCCGACCAACAAAGCGTAGTCGGTGTCTTTGAATGCAGTCATAGGATCAGAATGGGCTTCCATGCCAGCAAGCAATGGGAATGCGCAGTCTTCGAGCTCCATCATCACGCCCTTGAGCGCCTTTTGTGCTTTTTCATCAGGGATTTCCAGCAATTGCAAGATAACGGGCTGGTCTTTGCCCAGCATTTCGCCTGAAGCGATACGAAACAACAAGGCGTAACCGATTTGGCCAGCAGCACCGGTGACGGCAACGCGAACAGGCTTTTTGCTCATGATGAAAACTCCAAAAGTAATAGAAAAATAGCTTTTTGAGAGTTTACCCTCGAAATCACCAATTCATCAGTGTCTTATGTCTTATAGAAGATATGATCCAGCCCATGGACAGCCTCACGCCCGCCTTCAGTCCCCTGTACCAGCAGATCAAAGATTTGATCTTGCAAAGTCTGCAAACTGGCGAATGGAAGCCAGGCGAAGCCATTCCCAGCGAAATGGATCTCGCCGCCCGTTACCGGGTTAGCCAAGGCACGGTCCGCAAGGCCATAGACGAACTTTCCGCTGACAACCTATTGGTTCGCCGCCAAGGCAAAGGCACTTTTGTCGCGACGCATGCAGAACAAAAGGTTCAGTACCGCTTTTTAAAACTCCAACCCGATCACGGAGCAAGCCAGCAAGAAGGCCCCGCTGACCGCACCATCATTGACTGCAAGCGCCAAAGGGCCAATGCCGACATTGCGCGCTCCCTAAGCCTGCGGGCCGGCGACGCAGTGCTCCAAATCACACGCGTACTCGCATTTGGCGGTGTTCCAACTATTTTGGAAGACATTTGGTTGCTTGCGACGCCCTTTAAGGGACTTACCGCAGAGCGTCTGAGCACCTACCGCGGTCCCATGTATGCACTTTTTGAGACCGAATTTGGGGTTCGTATGGTGCGTGCCGAAGAACGTATCCGCGCAGTTAACCCAAATGACGCTCAGGCAAAGCTTTTGGGCGTCTCTGTTCAAGCCCCGTTATTGAGCGTAGAACGCATAGCTTTTACTTACAACGATGCTCCAATGGAGTTACGTCGTGGTCTTTATCGAACTGATACGCGTCACTATTTCAACGCACTGAGTTGACTTGAAACTCTCACGTCAGCAAATTAGGTTGCAATAGAATGAAACGTTGTTTACATATGCAGACAAACCCCCATAAGGATTTCACCCATGACCGAGCTTGCCAAAAAGCGGCCTGAATTTCGAAATATCAACGCGCTGGTGGACCTTCCCACCTACCGCTTACCCGCTGCAGGATTTGTCTCCATCCTGCACCGTATTAGCGGACTAGTCATGTTTTTGTTACTCCCCTTTGTGGTGTGGATGTTTGACACCTCAGTGTCTTCCGAGATTTCCTTTGCCAAATTCAAAGCTGCGTTCAATGTTGGCGTAGGTTTTGTGCCAGGCATCTTGGTGCAGTTGGTCGCTTTGGTCTTGATTTGGGCCTACTTGCACCACCTTATCGCTGGTGTTCGCCACTTATATATGGACGCACAGCATGCGGTAAGCAAAGAATTCGGCAAATCCTCTGCCGTGGTGACCTTGGTCTTGAGCTTGGGGCTGACTGCCGCCCTAGGCGCCAAGCTGTTTGGTCTTTACTGATTTCCTAGGAGCATTTCATGTCCGTGAATTACGGTTCTAAGCGCATCGTCGTGGGCGCACACTATGGTCTGCGCGATTGGCTCATGCAGCGCGTCACTGGCGCATTGATCACTTTATTTACTTTGCTTGTCTTGAGCCAAGTTTTATTCTCTTCAGGAGAAATAAGTTACGACAAGTGGGCTGGAATTTTTAGTAACCAGTTCATGAAAGCGCTCACGTTTTCTATTTTTGTTGCTCTTACATGGCATGTATGGGTTGGAGTTCGAGACATTTGGATGGACTACGTCAAACCTGTGGGTGTGCGTTTGTTATTGCAAGTTTTTACTTTGGTTTGGCTGGTGTCGTGTCTCGGCTGGGCCATTCAGGTTCTCTGGAGGCTTTAAGTCATGACCGTTAAAAGTTCCATTCCCCGTCGCAAGTTTGACGTGGTCATCGTGGGTGCCGGGGGTTCAGGCATGCGTGCTTCTTTGCAATTGGCACGCGCTGGTTTGAACGTCGCTGTGTTGTCAAAGGTCTTCCCGACCCGTTCACACACTGTCGCTGCACAAGGTGGTATCGGTGCTTCCTTGGGCAATATGAACGAGGACAACTGGCACTACCACTTCTATGACACCGTTAAAGGTTCAGACTGGTTGGGCGACCAAGACGCGATCGAATTTATGTGTCGCGAAGCGCCTAAAGTGGTTTACGACTTAGAACACATGGGCATGCCTTTTGACCGCAACCCAGACGGCACGATTTACCAACGTCCTTTTGGTGGTCACACCGCCAACTACGGTGAAAAAGCCGTGGAACGTGCATGCGCCGCCGCTGACCGCACTGGCCACGCCATGTTGCATACGCTTTATCAACAAAACGTCGCTGCTAAAACCACTTTCTTTGTGGAGTGGATGGCGCTCGATTTAATCCGCGACGAAAGTGGCGACGTAGTCGGCGTTACTGCCCTAGAAATGGAAACAGGCGAGCTCTACATCTTGGAAGCCAAGACCACGATGCTCGCTACCGGCGGTGCTGGACGTATCTTTGCAGCGTCTACCAATGCGTTCATCAATACGGGCGACGGCTTGGGAATGGCAGCACGCGCTGGCATTCCTCTAGAAGACATGGAGTTCTGGCAATTTCACCCCACAGGCGTAGCCGGTGCGGGCGTGTTGTTGACCGAAGGTTGCCGAGGCGAAGGCGCGATTTTGCGCAACAGTTTGGGCGAGCGTTTCATGGAACGGTACGCACCTGCTTACAAAGATTTGGCACCACGCGATTACGTCTCACGTTGCATGGACCAAGAGATCAAGGAAGGCCGCGGCTGTGGTCCTAACAAAGACTACATCAACCTCGACATGACCCATTTAGGCGTCGAGACCATCATGAAGCGCTTGCCTTCGGTCTTCGAAATTGGCCACAACTTTGCCAACGTTGATATCACCAAAGAACCTATTCCTGTGGTGCCGACTATCCATTACCAAATGGGCGGCATTCCTACCAATATCCATGGCCAAGTAGTGACGCAAGACGCCAACAATAAGAGCGTAGTCGTGAATGGTTTGTATGCAGTGGGCGAGTGTTCCTGCGTGAGCGTGCACGGTGCCAACCGCTTAGGCACCAACTCATTGTTGGACTTACTCGTATTTGGTCGGGCTGCTGGTAACCATGTGGTCGAGTTCAACCAAAAGAACAAACACCACAAACATTTGCCAGAAAACGCTGCAGATATTTCACTCGCGCGTTTGGCACGTTTGGAGAGCAACAGCACTGGCGAATACGCACAAAACGTGGCCAACGACATTCGCACCGCCATGCAATACCACGCAGGTGTTTTCCGTACGCAAAAGTCGATGGACGAGGGCGTGGAAGAGATCGCTAAATTGCGTAATCGCGTTGAGAACATTGGCTTGAAAGACAAATCCAAAATCTTCAATACCGCACGTATCGAAGCTCTAGAAGTAGAGAACCTCATCGAGTGTGCGCAAGCCACTATCGTCTCTGCAGCAGCCCGCCATGAAAGCCGTGGCGCGCACACCGTCGATGACTACGGCGATACGCCTGAACATCCCAACGGTCGCAACGATACCGAATGGCACAAGCACACGCTGTGGCACCGTGAAGGCAACAAGCTCACTTACAAGCCCGTACAAATGCAACCACT
>RFTR01000116.1 GCA_009923345.1 Betaproteobacteria bacterium | reverse complement strand
GGAACAATGCTGTCACGCGACAAGAAATAGCTAGTGCTCATTGGGTTTATTTCGCAGCCCATGCCTTGCAAATTCTTTAAAGCGCCTGGCACATCGGGATCATCTTTGAATCCGTAATGGATCACCACTTGCCAACAGTTGTGCTCAAGCGCTGATATTTGAAGGCGTTCAGACTCTGCAATCCAAGGCACTTCGTGGTTTTGTACATTCACAAAGAGATTTTGCTCATGCAGTACTTTGTTATGTTTTAAGTTGTGCAGAAGGGCGTTCGGGACATGGCCCATTCCCGACGTCAAGAACACTGCCGTTCCAGACACGCGCGTGGGCGGAGCCAAAAAAACAGCGTCTAAAAACTCATTCAATTCCATCGAATCACGATCACGCTTGGTCTGCAATATTTCGCGGCCGTCGCGCCATGTGAGCATGAGTACTAATATCGCGGCGCCGATCACCAACGGGAACCACCCACCCTCGAAAAGCTTGAGCAAATTAGACGCCCAGAAGGCCAAGTCCACCGCAAAGAAAAATCCCGTTGCAGAAAGACACAGCCACAATGGGTATTTCCAGCTGTAGCGGATCACGAAGAAAGTCAAAATCGTAGTGATCATCATGTCAGTACACACGGCGATTCCGTAAGCTGCCGCCAAGTTACTCGACGACTTGAACATCATCACCGCCAACACGATCAAAGCAAACAAGCCCCAGTTCACCACTGGAATATAAATTTGCCCAGTGTCTTTGACGCTGGTGTGCATCACTTGCAAGCGTGGCAAAAAGCCCAGTTGCACCACTTGCTTGGTCACACTGAATGCACCGGAGATCAAAGCTTGCGATGCGATCACCGTAGCGGCAGTCGCCAGACACACCAAAGGCAAAAGCAACCAGTCAGGCGCCATCATGAAGAAGGGGTTCGCAACAGCCTCAGGGTTGTCTAACAATAAAGCGCCTTGGCCAAAATAATTCAAAGTCAATGCGGGCATGACCACCGCGAACCATGCGACACGAATCGGCTTTTTACCGAAGTGGCCCATGTCAGCATACAAGGCTTCGCCACCGGTTACACACAGCACCACTGCGCCCAAAATCAAAAAAGTCGTGGAGGGCTCATTGAAAATAAATGCCACTGCGTAGTGCGGGCTGATCGCCCACAGGATTTCTGGATGGGCGGCTATGTGGTAAACGCCAAGCGCTGCAATCACCGCAAACCAAACCACGGTGATAGGACCAAATAATTTTCCGATGCCGCCTGTTCCGTGTTTTTGAACAGCGAACAGCACGAACAAAATAATCAAGGTCAGTGGAATCACATAGCGTTTGAAAGCAGGCGACACCACCTCCAAACCTTCCACCGCAGACAACACCGAGATGGCGGGTGTAATCACGCCATCACCATAAAACAAACAGGTTCCAAAAATACCCACAATCAATAATTTGTTTCGTAACCTAGGCTTGTCTTTTACCGCCATTGACGCCAAAGCCAACATAGCCACCAAGCCACCTTCGCCGTTGTTATCAGCACGCAAAACCAACATCACATATTTAATAGAGACAATAGTTGTCAATGTCCAAAAGAAAATCGACAAAATGCCGTAAACATTGTCTGGCGTAAATTCGACATGGCCGGAACCAAACACCTCTTTCAAGGCATACAAGACGCTGGTTCCAATATCACCGTAAACAACACCGATTGCGCCCAAAGTAAGCGCCGTCAGCGACGATTTAGCTTGCTGTTCCATTTACAAAAACCTCAGTCGTAATTTTCTGCTTCGGGGTCGGTCGCTTCGAGTTCATAACTCGCTGCCAACATCGCAAGGCGCCCGATCACTCCGTACATATAAAAACGATTAGGAGCACTCGCACCAGGCTTGACACCGGGTTGCGGCGTATGCGCGCTTTGCTCAAACGCTAAAGGTACAAAGCTCGAGCCAGGCGCATTCAAGTTTTCATCGATGCCACGCTCAGCGTGGATGCGGTAGAAACCGCCCACCACGTAGCGGTCCATCATGTAGACGACCGGTTCTGCCACGGCATCATTGAGCCGTTCGTGGGTAATCACACCTTCTTGGATGATGACTTCACTGAGTGATTGACCATCTTTGATCACGCTCATTTTGTTGCGGGTTTTGCGGTTGATCTCGTCTAAGTCTTTAACATCACGCACCGTCATAATGCCCATGCCATACGTACCGTTATCGGCTTTTACCACCACAAACGGTTTTTCTTGGATACCGTACTCTTTGTATTTGCGTTTGATCTTGGTGAGCAAGCTATCGACATTGGTCTGCAAACATTCCATACCTGAGCCATCTGCAAAATCAACTTCACCGCATTGGTTAAACATGGGGTTGATCAACCATGGGTCAACGCCGAGGAGTTTGCCAAAGCGTTTACTGACCTCTTCATAGCACTCAAAGTGCTTGCTTTTACGGCGAATACTCCATCCTGCATGCAAAGGGGGCAACAGGTATTGTTCGTGCAAATCCTCCAAGATACCGGGAATACCAGCGCTTAAATCGTTATTGAGCAAAATAGTGCAAGGGTCAAAGTCTTTAAGACCGATGCGGCGTTTGGTACGAATCACAGGCTCTAAGGTAACGCGGTCGCCATTGGGTAAATCAATCGTTGTGTTTTCTTTGATCTCTGGATTGATGGAACCTATTCGGACATTCAAACCCGCCATGTAAAAGATGCGCTGCAACTGCGCCACATTGGCCAGATAAAACATATTGCGCGTATGGTTCTCTGGGATCAACAACAGGTTGCGCGCTTCGGGGCAAATTTTTTCGATCGCGGCCATTGCGGCTTGCACTGCTAAGGGCAACATTTCTGGCGTGAGGTTGTTCCAACCTCCCGGATAGAGATTGGTATCTACCGGTGCGAGTTTGAAGCCCGCATTGCGAATATCGACTGAACTGTAGAAGGGAGGCGTGTGCTCCATCCATTCCAAACGAAACCAGCGCTCAATCGCTGGCATAGAGTCAAGCACGCGTTGCTCAAGTTCGTTGATGGGGCCGGTCAATGCCGTGATGAGATGGGGAACCATGGAGTCCTTGGAAGGTGGTGAGGGATTCTAGGGGGTTGAGCGCAATGACTTTGCGCCCAATCAAAGCATGTGATAACTTTTTAGTTACGAATCTGCCCTTGTCCCATCACAACATATTTCAATGAGGTAAGTCCTTCAATTCCAACAGGGCCACGCGCATGGAATTTGTCCGTGGAGATACCAATCTCCGCGCCAAGGCCGTACTCAAAGCCGTCGGCAAAGCGGGTGCTGGCATTGACCATCACGCTAGACGAATCGACCTCGCGCACGAACTGTTCGATATGGCTATGGTTATTGGAAATGATGGCGTCAGTGTGATGACTCGAGTAATGGTTGATATGGGCAATAGCTTCATGCACATCGCCCACCACTTTGATACTGATGATAGGCGCGAGGTATTCAGCAAACCAATCTTGCTCAGTTGCATCTTGGATGCGCGCACCAGAGACTGTTGACACAATCTTTTTCGCTTCTGGGCAACAACGCATCTCCACACCTTTGGCAGCATAAATAGCACCAATGCGTGGCAAAAATACCGAAGCTTCACTGCGTGCGACTAACAAACCTTCGGCCGCATTGCAGGGGCTGTATTTTTGGGTTTTGGCGTTATCAGCAATCGTCACAGCCATGTCGATATCGCATGCGGAATCGACATACACATGGCAGTTGCCGTCTAAATGTTTGATAACTGGGATCTTGGCTTCTTGAGTGATACGTTCAATCAAACCTTTACCACCACGCGGAATGATGACGTCAACAAACTCTTTCAGCTTGATCAAGTGGCCCACTGCTTCGCGGTCTGTGGTTTGCACCAACTGCACAGCATATTGCGGCAAACCACTTTCGGCCAAAGATTGTTGAACTAATTGCGCCAGCGCCTTGTTGGAATCAATCGCCTCAGAGCCGCCACGCAAAATACAGGCGTTACCACTTTTAATCGCGAGCGACGCCGCTTCAATCGTGACATTGGGACGGCTTTCAAACACCATGCCGAACACACCGATAGGCACGCGCATTTGACCGACGCGGATACCACTGGGTTGCTCTTTCATACCAAAGATGTCACCAATGATGTCGGGCATATTGGCAAGTTGTTCGCACCCTTGTGCGCAAGTCTCCAACACTTGCGGTGTGAGCTTGAGACGATCAACCATGGCGGCTTCTAGACCTGCTGCTTTGGCGCGCTCTATGTCTTTGGCGTTATCCACCTGCAATTGAGCGGTATGGCTACGCAACAGTTTTGCTAAGGCACGCAAAGCTAGGCTTTTTTGTGCGGCCGATGCTTTGGCCATCAGCGAAGACGCGGCTTTGGCTTGCACACCTAGCAGATGCACTTGTTGGGCGATAGAGGTAGCGTTCATAGGTACATTTTCGCTCAAGCTGTGCGCGGCATACAGGCGCGACACAAACGCATAGCTAAGCGATGCAAAGCTTGCCAGCTGTCGCTTGGCCAATCAGCACGGCGAATGCCCTTGACAATGCCGTCGACATGGTGGGCCGACACCAATAATTTATCGATGGCCGAAGCTGACAAACCGGGCAATATACGTTCAAACAAGCGCTCGCGTGGCCCCCAAATGCGCTGTTCGCGCAAGACCATCGGCAAAGCCCTGCCAGCAGCCAAGGCATCTTTCACTCGCTTGAGCGCACGAATCTCTTCGGCTAGGGCATAGTGCACAAATACTTCTGATTCGCCCTCGGCTTTTAAACCGTCGAGCATGCGTTGCACGCGCACAGGTTGTCCGCTCAGCACCGCAGCGCTGAGCTTGAAAGCGTCGTAGCGCGCCACATTCATCACAGCACGCTCGATTTGCTCAAAACTCAATTCACCTTCTGGATACAACAAAGCAAGCTTTTGGATTTCTTGGTGCGCCGCCAGCAAATTACCTTCCACCCGATCCGCAAAAAATTGCAAAGCTTGTTGCCCCGCCTCGCCGCCCAAAACCTTTTGACCTTGCGCTTGCAAGCGTTGTGCAATCCAGGCGGGCAAAGACGCACGATCGATAGGATCAATTTGAATACTGGCCCCGTTGTTCTCTAGCGCGGCAAACCATGCTGTGCTTTTGCTGGCTTTGTCTAAACGCGGTAAGACCACGAGGGTAAGCACACCGTCTTGCTGCGATGCACTTTCAGCAATCTGCTGCAAAGCTATGGCCCCCTCCTTTCCAGGCTTGCCTGAAGGAATACGAATTTCAACAATTTGTTTGTCCGCAAACAAACTCATCGAACCGCCCGCGGCCAACACCTCACCCCAATCAAAGTGCGCACCAGCCACCGTGAACACCATGCGCTCCGTAAAGCCTTGCCCCCGCGCCACATGGCGGATCGCATCTGCCGCTTCTTGTTGCAACAAGGCCTCGTCACCATGCAAGGTGTAGAGCGTGCGCACGCCTTTGGCGCTGCTGCCTTGCAGGTGTTGATGAAGTTGAGAAAAGGCGATTTGCATGTGCGTTACGAGGTACTAACAATGCCTGACAATAAGCCTGGACGTGTGAGATTTAAAGCGACTTCACGGCCGCTAAACGCCGCAAGATCTGCTGTATCAAATCGTTTTCCATATCGCGGTAGAGCAAGGCTTCTTCTGATTCTTTCGACAAAGCGCCCGTCTCGTTGAAATTGATATCACGCGTCAAGAAAATTTCAGCGTCCGGGATCAACTCTTTTCCGCCTTGCGTACGCAATCTAAAGCGGTAACGCAAACGCAATTGGTATTCGCGAATTGCACCTGTGGACGTACGCCCCAAAATGACTTTTTCGCGTACATTCAAAATTGGCTCATAAATCACTTGCGCCTTTTCCACATCACGCACATCGGTGATCACGGTAACTTGATTGGAGGCGGCAATATTGCGACGCAAACTTGCGCCCATCACATCGTTCTCAGGCAAATTCACAAATAAAGTTGTGAACGCATAGTTGGGCGACTGGCGCAGCTGAAAGCCGCACCCCGCCACAACCACCACCAAGTTGATCAATAAAAAACGACGCAGGTACGACATATCAGGTCCTACAAAACAATATTGACCAAACGGCCCGGCACCACAATCACCTTCTTAGGTGCACCGCCATTGGCCTGCTTGGTAAATGCTTCCGTCGCCAAAGCGGCTTTTTCTATGTCTTCTTTAGACGCACTCACCGCCACTTTTATGGCGCCACGCAACTTGCCGTTGATCTGCAGCATCAATTCCATCGTGTCGCGCTCAAGCGCTTTTTCATCGACTTCGGGCCATGGTGCATCCAGCA
>RFTR01000115.1 GCA_009923345.1 Betaproteobacteria bacterium | reverse complement strand
GGCCTTGGTCCCGTACAGCGACCAGCACAAGATCTAAGGAGAAACGACTATGCAAATCATTCTGCTCGACAAGGTCGTTAACCTTGGAAATCTTGGCGAAATCGTCAAAGTCAAAGACGGTTATGCACGTAACTTCCTGATCCCCTCAGGCCGTGCCCGCCGTGCCACTGAGTCGGCCATCAATGAATTTGAAGTGCGCCGCGCTGAATTGGAAAAAGCTGCTTCCGCTAAATTGGCTGCTGCTCAAGCCCAGGGCGAAAAGTTGGGTGGTACTTCCATCAAGCTCAGCCAAAAAGCAGGCGTGGACGGCCGTTTGTTCGGTTCTGTCACCAACTTCGATATTGCTGAAGAGTTGACCAAAAACGGCTACGAAGTCGCGAAGTCACAAATCCGCATGCCCACTGGCCCAATCAAATTGGTAGGCGACAGCACGGTGAGCGTAGCCTTGCATACTGACGTGGTGGTGGATATCACTGTTTCGGTCTACGGCGAAACTGCTTAATTCATCCAAAGCATATTGGCCTTTTTTGGTGCGTTTAATTTAAGTTAAACGCATTAAGCTAAATTAGCCAACCCGAAAGCCGCTCTTAGGAGCGGCTTTTCTTTTGATTTCCCCAAGAAACGCACCACTTATCCACAGCTTTATCCTCAGGCTATGAGCTTGTCAGGGCTTAGGATGTGTGTTTAACGAAAACACCATGTCAGCCGTTCTATCCAACTTTGACGAAAGCTTCCCAGCAGACCAGCAAATTGCTCAGCTGCGCATACCGCCGCATTCGATGGAAGCTGAGTCGAGTGTTTTGGGTGGCTTGTTGCTGGATAACAAGTCATGGGAGCAGGTTGCTGACTTGTTGTCTGAAGGTGTGTTCTATCGCTACGAGCATCGGCAAGTGTATTTATCGATCCAAGCGCTCATCAACGCTTCTCGCCCTGCCGATGTGATCACTGTTTACGAGCACTTGCAGTCCATTGGCAAGGCCGAAGAAGTGGGTGGCTTGGGGTATTTGAATGCGCTGGCGCAATATGTGCCGAGTGCTAGCAACATCCGTCGTTATGCAGAAATCGTGCGCGAGCGCGCTATTTTGCGCAAGCTCGTGACTGCAAGTGACGAAATTGCGACCAATGCATTCAACACACAAGGCAAGCCTGTACCGCAAATCTTGGATGAGGCAGAGCAAAAAATCTTCCAAATAGGTGAAGAAGGCTCTCGCTTGAAGCAAGGCTTTCAAAGCATGGACCAGTTGGCCGTGATTTTGATGGACCGTGTTAATCAGATGGCCGATAGCCCCAACGATATAACCGGCGTACCTTCAGGCTTTGTTGACTTTGACAAGATGACTTCTGGCATGCAAGCAGGCGACTTGATCGTTTTGGCGGCGCGTCCATCGATGGGCAAAACAGCATTGGCCATCAATGCGATTCGTATCGTTGGCTCCATTGGGCGCATTGACCAGCAACGTTTACGCACCGGCAAATTAAACCAAGAAGAATGGCCGCGATTAACCGAGGCCATAGAGAAGTTACGCAATGTCTCTTTGCATATTGATGAGACGCCGAGTCTCACACCCATGGAGCTGCGTGCGAATGCGCGACGACTTGCGCGTACCTGTGGCAAATTAGGTTTGATCGTAGTCGACTATTTGCAATTGATGAGTGGCAATATCAGCAGCAATAACGGAGACAACCGCGCAACTGAAATTGGTGAAATTTCGCGCGGATTAAAAATGCTGGCGAAAGAATTGCAGTGCCCTGTGATCGCACTTTCGCAATTGAACCGGAGCGTGGAAACTCGTACTGACAAGCGCCCCATGATGAGCGATCTGCGCGAATCTGGTGCGATCGAACAAGACGCAGACGTCATCATGTTCATCTACCGTGATGACTATTACAACAAAGATTCGAAAGAGCCTGGCGTAGCCGAGATCATCATCGGTAAACATCGCAACGGCCCGACAGGGACTGTGAAACTAGCGTTCTTGAAACCGCTCACCCGCTTCGAGAGCTTGGCAAGCGGCTATAGCAACGGCGACTATTAAATTTAGCGATTGACTAAATTTAAAGCACGTCGCTGGCAAAGTCCGCCAAGCGAGAGCGCTCACCCCGCGCGAGCGTAATGTGTCCACCATGCGGCCATCCTTTAAAGCGATCGACCGCAAATGTCAAACCTGATGAGCCTTCTGTTAAGTAGGGTGTGTCGATCTGCGCTAAGTTACCCATACAAATGATCTTGGTGCCTGGGCCCGCGCGGGTGATCAAGGTTTTCATTTGCTTGGGCGTTAAGTTTTGCGCCTCGTCAATGATCAAATATTTATTGAGGAAAGTGCGGCCACGCATGAAGTTCAAGCTCTTAATCTTGATCCGGCTTCGAATCAGTTCGTTGGTGGCTGCACGGCCCCATTCGCCTGCGCTGGTTTCGGTTTTGGCGAGCACTTCTAAGTTGTCATCCAAAGCGCCCATCCAAGGGCCCATTTTTTCTTCTTCAGTGCCTGGCAAGAAACCAATGTCCTCGCCCACGCTGACCGTTGCACGCGTCATGATTATTTCGGTGTAACGGCGATCGTCTAATACCTGAGTCAAACCGGCAGCAAGCGCCATCAAAGTTTTACCTGTACCTGCCGTGCCAGTGAGCGTGACAAAGTCAATCTCAGGATCAGTGAGCAAGTTCATTGCAAAATTTTGTTCACGGTTGCGCGTGGTGACTCCCCACACTGCATTTTTGAGATGCGTGAAATCTTTCAGCGTTTTCAGCACAACGGTTTTACCTCGGATCTCGGTGACACGCGCGTACAAGCTGGGTTCACCAGGAGATTCGAAATACACAAACTGGTTGATGTGCAATTCAGGAACGATAGGGCCGCTCAAACGGTAAAAGGTTTGGCTTCCACTTTGCCAACTTTCTACCGACTTAGCGTGTTTGATCCAAAAATCGTGCGGCAGCGCCAATGCACCCGAATAAAGCAAGTCGCCGTCTTCCAACGTTTTGTCGTTTTGGTAGTCCTCTGCCAATAGACCGAGTGCGCGCGCTTTAACGCGCATATTGATGTCTTTGGAGACCAACACTACAGGGCGCGGTGCATATTGCACGCGCAAGGCTTCGACCACGCCCAAAATTTGGTTGTCTGCTTTGCCTTGGGGCAGGCTAGGAGGAAGCGTGAAATTCAGTGGCTGGGTTTGGAAAAACAAACGGCCACCGACTTCACGGTGGCCCGTGCCACTGAGCAAGATGCCGGTGGTGATGTCTGATTCTTGGTGGTGCGCGACCAAGGCATCGAGTGAGCGGCTAGTTTGGCGCGCATTGCGCGCAACTTCGGTCATGCCTTTTTTGTTACTGTCTAACTCTTCCAGCACGATCATGGGCAAGAAGACATCGTGCTCTTCAAAACGGTAGAGGCACATGGGGTCGTGCATCAACACATTGGTATCGAGAACGAACAACTTAGTAGGCCCTGTACTTTTTGCTTTTTTGGGTTTTGTTGCTACGCGCGCTGTTGGAGCTGTTTTGCGCAAGGAGGTTTGTGCATTGCCTTGCAATATCTCAGGCGCCATCAATTCTTGAACTAATTCGCCGCCACCTGAACGATCAAAGCCTTCCACCGAGGGGCTATGGACGTGTCTTTCGATTAACTCTTCTTGTTCACTGGGGCGACGTGCTTGTCGGGTTTTGGCAGGGGCATCAAATGCTTCGGTATTGAGGAGGGCGGCGCGTTTGGAGGGTGCTGGTGGCAAGGGCATGAGTGAATAGACTAGAAAGTTGAAACATGATGCAGACGCACAAGAAGTGAAAAAGCCGCCTGGAGGCCAAGGCGGCTTTTGATGAAAGAGGCATTCACAACTTGCAGTGTCATATAAACACTATAACCTATGAATTTGGCTTGTACGCGTCAGTTACCCACCTGATTTCTTAAGGGCTTTCACTGCTTTTAGCACTTCGTCCACGTGGCCTGGCACTTTCAGTCCGCGCCATTCTTGTTTCAACGTGCCATCAGCGCCAACTAAAAAAGTGCTGCGCTCGATACCTTTGACTTTTTTGCCGTACATGATTTTGTTTTTCACGACACCAAACATGTGGCACATTTTTTCTTCAGTGTCAGCAATTAACTCGAAGGGCAATTCGAGTTTAGTTTTGAAGTCGTCATGCGATTTCATGTTGTCGCGTGACACACCAAAAACTACGGCCCCAGCTTTGGCGAAGTCTTTGTATTTGTCGCGGAACTGCATGGCTTCGGTGGTGCAACCAGGGGTGTTGTCTTTGGGGTAGAAATACAAAACCACCATCTGGCCGTGGTGGGACGAATTTGACACCTTGATGCCACCCGTGGCGTTGGCTTCAAATTCAGGGAGGGGTTTGTTGACAACAATTGCCATAGCGCTCAATCAGGTGTGACAGTGGTAAAGGCCAAGTGAGTAGGGCGACTGTCTAGACCGCGCCCACTAACGGCAACCCACAATTTTAACTGGAAAATCCAGTCTCAGCTTGTGCATGTGTTCCCTATTTGACAAACGCAACGTCAAGCCAATCTAACAGCCGTTAATGCGCCTCAATCAGCAAGGCCGCAGCCACTTTGCGGCCCTCGCCAGCCAAAATATTAAAGGTGCGACAGGCGGCGAAAGTGTCCATGGTTTCCATGCCCATCCCCCGCAGCATCATGGGTGAAGCCCAAGCAGGTTGGATAAAGCGAAGTTGAGCGCCGCTACCAAAAATCACGAGTTCAACGGATAAATCCGCCAAGCGCGCAAAGTGGGAGGCGCTGAGTTCAGAAAAATTAGCGCAATCCCAGTTAAATTGCTCTCCCAGCGATGTGATCACTACGCTGCGCGTGACTTTTTCTCCAGATACGCCGATCCAACCTGGGCCATACCCGGTTACGGATAGTGTGTCGATGCGATCGGGTTGGAGTTTCATAGGGGGAGGAAGGTGAACTGTGGTCAAATTATAGGTTTTCACCCTATAAAAGAGCCCTCGGAGGGACTTTGAGAACTATTCAAAAATCCAACAAACTGTCCAACGTCTGTTACGACATACGCGGGCCCATCATGGACCGTGCGCGTCAAATGGAGGAGGACGGTCAAAAAATCATCAAACTCAACATCGGTAATTTGGCAGTATTTGGCTTTGATGCCCCCGAAGAAATTCAACAAGACATGATTCGTAACCTGCCGAATTCGGCGGGATACTCAGACAGCAAAGGTATTTTTGGTGCACGTAAAGCGGTGATGCACGAAACCCAACGCCAAGGCATCAAAGGTGTGGGACTCGAAGATATTTATTTAGGCAACGGTGCCAGCGAATTGATCGTGATGGCGACCAACGGCCTACTTGATGACGGCGATGAGTTGCTATTACCCGCGCCAGACTATCCGCTTTGGACTGCTGCCGTCAGTTTGTCCGGCGGTACACCCATACATTACATGTGTGATGAAGCTGATGGTTGGATGCCTAACATAGACGACATTCGCAAAAAAATCACACCCCGCACCAAAGGGATAGTGGTGATCAACCCTAACAATCCAACTGGTGCGCTGTATTCAGACAACTTGTTGCTACAGATCATTGCCTTGGCACGTGAGCACGGCTTGGTCATTTTTGCGGACGAGGTGTATGACAAAGTTTTGTATGACGGCGTCAAACACACGCCGATTGCTAGCTTGAGCACAGACGTGCTGACTTTGACATTCAATTCGCTCTCTAAGAGCTATCGCTCCTGCGGCTACCGCGCAGGTTGGTTGATAGTTTCTGGCGACAAAAAGCCTGCGGCTGATTACATCGAGGGCTTGAATATGCTCTCGAACATGCGTTTATGCGCCAATGTGCCTGGGCAATGGGCGATTCAAACTGCGCTAGGTGGTTACCAAAGCATCAACGACTTAGTAGGCGAGGGTGGTCGTTTGCGCAAGCAACGCGATATGGCTTATGAACTCATTACCGCCATTCCTGGTGTGACCTGCGTCAAACCACAAGCTGCTTTGTATTTATTCCCTCGCTTAGACCCCAAGGTGTATCCGATTGAAGACGACCAACAGTTTTTCTTAGAAATGCTGCAAGACACCAAAGTGATGTTGGTGCAAGGCACGGGATTCAATTGGCCCTACCCAGACCATTTCCGTGTGGTCTTTTTGCCGCATGAAGATGAGTTGCGCGAAGCCATTACACGCATGGCTAAATTTTTAGAAAACTACCGAAACAACCGAGCAGCATGAAACCGATACAAGTTGGCCTTTTAGGCATTGGCACCGTAGGCAGTGGCACTTTTGAAGTGCTCAAACGCAACCAAGAAGAAATTCAACGACGTGCGGGTCGC
>RFTR01000114.1 GCA_009923345.1 Betaproteobacteria bacterium | reverse complement strand
AAAGAACGATCGTTCTTTTTCTTGTCCCAATTCAGTTTCAACAAGGAACCCGCATGAGTGCTGACTACAAAGTTCACGGTGACGTGGCTGTTATTTCTCTGAACAACCCACCCGTCAATGGTTTAGGGCTTTCAACCCGTCAAGCTATTACCGAAGGGGTAGAAAAAGCAGTCCAAGATGCTTCCGTCAAGGCGATCGTGATAACAGGGCACGGCAAAGCTTTTTCTGGTGGCGCTGACATCCGTGAATTCGGATCTCCAAAAGCCACACAAGAACCCAATTTATTAAGCGTAATCGCGCAAATTGAAAATTGCGTAAAGCCTGTAGTAGCCGCGGTGCATACCGTTGCGATGGGTGGTGGTTTAGAACTAGCCCTCGGCTGTCACTACCGTATAGCTGCACCAGGTGCCAGCATTGCATTGCCTGAAGTCAAAATTGGTTTGATTCCTGGTGCGGGAGGCACGCAACGTTTGCCTCGCGTTTTGGGTGTGGAGCCTGCACTCAACATGATCGTTAGCGGAGAGCCTATCAAAAGCGAAATGCTAGCGATGCTGCCCGGACAAAAATTGTTCGACAAAATGGCCGCATCCCCCGAGTCCTTGATGGATGAAGCACTGCAGTTTGCACGTGAAGTCGCTGATGTGCGGCCTTTGCCGCGTGTGCGTGATTTGCCTTGCAAACACCCACAAGGCGATGCCTACTTCCAATTCACACGCAATATGGTCAAAGGAATGGCCAAAAACTATCCCGCGCCACCCAAGTGTGTCGATGCCGTGCAAGCTGCGACCAAGAAAAAATTTGACGAAGGCATGGTGTTAGAGCGTGAGCTCTTCATCAATTTGATGTGGACACCGGAATGTCGCGCTCTGAGACATCTGTTCACATCGCAACGTGCCGCGTCCAAAATTGCAGACGTACCTGACACCACACCCACACGCGCAATCAAACAAGTCGCGGTCATCGGTGCTGGAACCATGGGCGGTGGTATCAGCATGAATTTCTTGAATGCCGGTATTCCCGTCAAGATATTGGAGACCAAGCAAGAAGCGCTTGATCGTGGCATCGCCACCATCAAAAAGAACTACGAAGCCCAAGTCAAAAAGGGCAAACTCAAAGAAGATAAATATGCGCAGCGCATGGCATTACTCACCAGCACGCTGAGTTATGACGACATCAAAGACGCGGACTTGGTGATCGAAGCCGTATTCGAAGAAATGGGCGTCAAAGAAACTGTATTTAAACAACTAGACGCTGTGATGAAGCCTGGCGCGATTTTGGCGTCCAACACATCGACGTTAGATGTCAATGCGATCGCCAATTTCACCAAGCGGCCTGAGGATGTGATTGGTATGCACTTCTTTAGTCCAGCCAATGTCATGAAATTGTTGGAAGTAGTGCGCGGCGCAAAAACGGCCAAAGATGTCTTGGCTACTGTGATGGCACTTGCCAAAACCATTAAAAAGACCGCAGTTGTATCGGGCGTTTGCGATGGCTTTATCGGCAACCGCATGATCGAGCAATACGGTCGCCAAGGCGGCTTCTTATTAGAAGAAGGGTGCACACCACAACAAGTCGACAAAGCCATCGAGAAATTTGGTTTCGCCATGGGACCTTTTCGCATGGGCGATTTAGCTGGTAACGACATTGGATGGGCTATTCGTAAACGCCGTTATGTTGAAAAGCCAAATATGAAATACAGCAAGACGGCTGACTTGCTTTGTGAAATGGGACGCTTTGGACAAAAGGTTGGCAAAGGTTGGTATGACTACCAGGCCGGCAAACGGGACGCTATCCCTAACAAAGAAGTAGAAGATATGGTCGTCAAACACCGCGCGACGATTGGTATTACCCCCAGAAAAATCAGCGATGAAGAGATTGTCCAACGCTTGGTGTTTTCCTTGGTGAACGAGGCTGCACATATCTTGGAAGACGGGATTGCATCCAAGGCCAGCGATATTGATATGGTCTACATCACAGGCTATGGTTTCCCGATTTATCGCGGTGGCCCAATGTTGTACGCAGACCAAGTGGGGCTCTTCAATGTGGTTCAAGCCATGCACCGTTTTGCCGCAAACCCACACGACGATGCCGAATTCTGGAAGCCAGCGCCCTTGTTGGCGAAATTGGCTGCTGAAGGCAAAACTTTCAATTAAGGAATTTCCATGACCAATGCTGTAATTGTTTCGACCGCACGCACACCTCTCGCTAAAAGCTGGAAAGGCGCTTTCAACATGACCCACGGCGCTACGCTAGGCGGTCACGCTGTGAAGCATGCGATTGCCCGTGCTGGCATTGATGCCGCTGAAGTTGAAGACGTGATCATGGGATGCGCCAATCCTGAGGGTGCAACGGGTGCCAATATTGCACGTCAAATTGCCTTGATGGCAGATTGCCCGATCACAGTCAGCGGTTTGACCGTCAATCGTTTCTGTTCGTCAGGTTTACAAACTATTGCACTGGCTGCACAGCGCGTGATCGCGGGTGAAGGTGACATTTATGTTGCGGGTGGTGTGGAAAGCATTTCGTGTGTGCAACAAGAAATGAACCAACACATGTTGGCAGATGTCAACCTGATGAAAAAGAAGCCTGAAATCTACTGGAATATGTTGCAAACGGCAGAACAAGTTGCCAAGCGCTACAACATATCGCGCGAGCGTATGGACGCTTATGGTGCGGAAAGCCAACAAAAAGCCTGCGCTGCACAAGCCGCAGGCAAATTCAACGATGAGATTGCACCCATCACCGTCCAAGCGGGCGTGATCGACAAAGTCATGGGCATGATGACTAAACAAGTGACTGTGAGTGCGGATGAAGGATTGCGCGAAGGAACGACAGTTGAGAGCGTATCAGGCATCAAGCCTGCTATGCCAGGTGGCGTGATTGCTGCTGGAAACGCTAGCCAATTCTCTGATGGTGCGGGTGCTTGCGTGGTGATGAGCGAAGAGCTCGCCAGCAAACGTGGTTTGAAACCGCTAGGTCGTTTCTTGGGTTTTGCAGTCGCAGGTTGTGAGCCCGATGAAATGGGCATCGGCCCTGTATTCGCAGTTCCTAAAGTGCTCAAGCGTTTAGGTTTAACGGTCAACGATATTGATTTGTGGGAACTCAACGAAGCTTTTGCTGTCCAAGTTTTGTACTGCCGTGACACCTTAGGCATTCCTGCCGACCGCTTGAATGTCAACGGTGGTGCTATTGCTGTGGGCCACCCCTATGGTGTGAGTGGACAGCGCCTGACAGGTCATGCACTGATCGAAGGCAAGCGTCGTGGTGCTAAGCGGGTAGCAGTGACCATGTGTATTGGTGGCGGCATGGGTGCTGCAGGCATCTTTGAAGTTCTCTAAAGAAACTTGAAGACTACTAAAGACTCTGCTGGTTCATCCACCCACTGCTCTGCATTCAGGTATGTTGCTTCGCACCACGGTTGATTTTTTATTGCACGATTGGCTCAAGGTAAGTGAACTCAACCAACGCGAACGATTCGCTGACCATTCCCGCGAAACCTTTGACGCAGTTTTAGACACATGTGAGCGCATTGCGCGCGATAAATTTGCGCCATTCAATCGCACCGTGGATGTGCAAGAGCCCGTCTTTGATGGCGAAAAAGTGATCTTGCCTGAGTGCACGCAAGATGCACATAACGCCTATGTCGCCAGCGGCATGCTGAGTGCTGCGCAAGACTATGCGATTGGCGGCATGCAATTGCCCTACACCATAGAAGCGGCAGCCAATGCTTTTTTTGCATGTAGTTCTGTCAGCATAGGTGCTGGCATGTTGACAGTTGGCAATGCAAATTTGTTAATGGCGCACGGAACTGAATTACAAAAAAAAGTTTTTGCGCTGAATGAGTTTTCCGGTCGGTTTACTGGGACGATGTGTTTGTCTGAGCCGCAAGCGGGTTCATCCCTGTCCGATATTGCTACTCGTGCCACGCCTGACGGTGCAGATTTCGATACGGACCCTTTGGGTCCGCGGTACCGACTCAAAGGTAACAAAATGTGGATCTCGACGGGAGATCACGAACTCAGCGAAAACATTGTGCATTTGGTCTTGGCCAAAATTCCAGACGCTCAAGGCAAAACAATTCCAGGTGTGAAAGGCATTTCTTTATTCATTGTTCCCAAAAAACTGGTGGATTTAGAAAGCCAATTAACAGGCGAACGCAACGACGTTGCCCTTGCTGGTCTCAACCATAAATTAGGTTGGCGCGGCACTGTCAATACCTTGCTTAATTTTGGAGAAGGTAAGTATCCTGTGCGATCACCTGGACTTAATGGAAAAGGTGCAGGTGCCATTGGCTATTTAGTGGGGCTGCCTGGTCAGGGCTTGCGCTATATGTTCCATATGATGAACGAAGCGCGTATTGGCGTGGGTATGGCCGCCACCATGTTGGGGCTAGCTGGTTATTACGCCTCCCTTGACTACGCCAAAAGTAGGCCACAAGGACGCCCTATCACTGCTGGAGGAAAAGACCCTGCTTCACCCCAAACACGCATCATTGAACATGCAGACATCAAGCGTATGTTGTTGGCACAAAAAGCATATGGTGAAGGGGCTTTGGCATTAGAGCTGTATTGCGCTCGCCTAGTCGATGAACAACACACAGGCGATGCACAGCAAGCCGATGAAGCGCGGTTGTTGTTAGAAGTTCTCACGCCCATTGCTAAAAGTTGGCCTAGTGAATGGTGTTTAGAAGCGAACTCATTGGCCATACAAATTCATGGTGGTTATGGTTACACCCGTGACTATCCGGTAGAACAGTATTGGCGCGACAACCGTCTCAATATGATTCATGAAGGTACGCACGGCATCCAAGCGCTAGATTTACTCGGTCGCAAAGTGCTGATGGAAAAGGGCAGAGGTCTCCAGCTTTTAGCAGATCGGATCAATGCCACCATTGAGCGGGCCTTGCCTATAGGAAAAGACGCTGCAATGCACGCCAATGCCTTGGCACAAGCGCTTCAACGTGTAGGACGCGCTACCAAAATGGCATGGAGCACAGGCGTTCCTGCAGAGGCCCTTGCAAACGCAGTGCCCTACATGCAGGCTTTCGGCCACACTGTGTTGGCTTGGATCTGGCTAGAAGTTGAATTGGCTAGTCATTCAGACAGTGCTGCCAATATAGGTCGCAGACAAGCTGCCCACTTTTTCTACCATTACGAATTACCCAAAATTTCAGCCTGGCTCAATGTTGTAGAAGTACGCGATATGACGTGTGCCAACATGGCTGAAGACTCTTTTTAAGAAAGTACCTTATGCAAGAAAGCTTTGGCGCCTACATCCCTTTTGTCGAGCATTTAGGCTTTGAGATGGAGTTTTTTGAAGACGGCCAATCCGAATTGCGCTACCTGCCAGAGGAGTCGCATTTGAATTCGTTCAATGTGACACACGGTGGTGCATTGATGACGCTTCTAGACGTGACGATGGCCACTGCAGCGAGAAGCATAGACAAAACCATGGGCGTTGTAACCATTGAGATGAAAACCTCATTTATGCAACCCGCTCGCGGACAACTTGTTGGAAAGGGCAAACTTCTGCATCGTAGTAAAACCATGGCCTTTACCGAGGGCACTGTGCTGGATGCGCAAGGCAACATTTGTGCGCACGCTACAGGTACTTTCAAATATGTGCCTCGGGCCATCCAGCCCAACCAATCTAACCACGAAATTTCAACCGATTAATTCCTATTTTGGAGATAGCTATGCATGACAACCAACAACTGCTACTAGACAACCGTCCACAAGGCGAGGCAACGGTCAGCAACTTTAAATTAGTCACCACCAAAACACCTCCACTGACGGATAACCAAGTCTTAGTGCGTCACCATTATTTGAGCTTGGATCCGTATATGCGCGGCCGTATGAATGACAGCAAGAGCTATACGGCTCCGCAACCTTTGGGACAGGTGATGATTGGCGGCACCGTTGGCGAGGTGGTAGAGAGCAGACATCCTAAATTCCATGTGGGTGACAAAGTGGTTGGCATGGGTGGATGGCAACACTACAGCGTTGTGGACGGCAATGCCCCCGGCATGTTGCGTAAAGTCGATACCACCCATGTGCCTTTAAGCCATTACCTAGGCGCTGTTGGTATGCCAGGTGTGACTGCTTTCTATGGCTTGGTCAAAATCATTACTCCCAAAGCAGGAGAAACCTTGACAGTGAGTGCTGCAAGTGGTGCTGTAGGTAGCGCATTCGGTGCTTTGGCAAAAGCCAGAGGGTGCCGCGTCGTGGGTATCGCCGGTGGCAAAGACAAATGTGAGTATGTGGTGAAAGAACTCGGCTTTGATGCATGTATTGATTACAAAGAGCATAAAGACTATCTGTCTCTCTCCAAAGCTTTGCGCGATGCATGTCCTAACGGCATCGATGGCCATTTTGAAAATGTAGGCGGAATGGTTTTAGATGCGGTGATGCTACGTACCAACGCCTTTGCTCGTATCGCTGTCTGCGGAATGATTGCAGGATA
>RFTR01000113.1 GCA_009923345.1 Betaproteobacteria bacterium | reverse complement strand
GGGGGGTGTGATTTTGATAGCGTCTTCTTTGCCAGACACGCGGAAGTTGGTTAACTGTTTAGTACGGGTAGCATTCACCACCAAGTCGTTGTCACGGCTGTGAATACCGACAATCATGCCCTCATACACAGGATCATTAGCTTTGACGAACATACGGCCACGGTCATCTAGTTTGCCTAATGCATAGGTAAAGATCTCGCCATCGTCCATGGAAATCAAAACACCGTTTTTGCGTCCGCCGATATCGCCTTTGTGCGCTTCATAGCTGTCAAAGATATTGGAGATCAAACCAGAACCACGGGTCAGGTTTAAAAACTCGTTGGTAAAACCAATCAAACCACGCGCAGGAATCCGGTATTCCAAGCGAACGCGACCACGACCATCGGGTTCCATATTGACAAGTTCGCCTTTGCGCTCGCCCAAGGCTTGCATCACACCACCCTGGTGGGTTTCTTCAATGTCCGCTGTGACCAACTCGATGGGCTCATGGCGCTCACCATTCACATCGCGGTAGACCACACGTGGCTTCGAAACTGCTAACTCGTAGCCTTCGCGGCGCATGTTTTCTAACAAGATGGTCAAGTGCAATTCACCACGGCCCATCACTTCAAACACACCCTCTTCATCGGTCTCGTTGACACGCAAAGCCACGTTGTGTTGCAGTTCTTTTTGTAGACGGTCCCAGATTTGGCGACTGGTCACAAACTTGCCTTCACGTCCGGCCAAGGGACTGGTATTCACGCAGAAGTTCATGGTCAAGGTGGGTTCATCTACCTTCAACATAGGAAGAGGCGCGGGATTCAAAGGATCGGTAATGGTGACACCGATTCCGACATTCGTAATACCGTTGATCAACACGATGTCGCCTGGGCCCGCTTCAGCTGCTTGCACACGCTCTAGACCTTGGAATGTCAATACTTGGTTGATACGGCCTTTCACAGGCTTGCCATCTAAACCTTCCATCACCACCACATCCATCATGGGTTTGATCGTGCCTTGGCTGATACGGCCGACGCCAATACGACCAACGAATGTTGAGAAATCGAGCGCTGAAATTTGTAACTGCAAAGGAGCACTAGGGTCACCCTTTTGCGCAGGGACATGCTTCAAAATCGTATTGAACAAGGCCGACATATCGGGGCCCCACTGTTCACCGTGCGCACCCTCTTCCATCGATGTCCAGCCATTGATACCAGATGCATAGACCACGGGAAAATCGAGTTGCTCGTCGGTTGCACCGAGCTTGTCAAATAAATCAAAAGCAGCGTTCACCACAAAGTTGGGTCGCGAACCCGGCTTGTCCACTTTGTTCACCACAAGAATAGGCCGCAAACCTAAAGCCAACGCTTTCTTAGTCACAAAACGTGTTTGTGGCATCGGACCTTCTTGGGCATCAATCAACAGCACCACACCGTCAACCATCGACAGTGCACGCTCCACCTCACCACCAAAGTCCGCGTGTCCTGGGGTGTCAACGATATTGATGTGTGTACCTTCCCAGCTCACTGCACAGTTTTTAGCCAAGATGGTGATGCCACGCTCACGCTCAATCGCGTTGTTGTCCATCACCGTGTCCACCACTTTCTCGTGTTCGGCGAAGGTGCCTGATTGGCGCAAAAGTTGGTCGACCATGGTGGTTTTGCCGTGGTCCACGTGCGCGATGATCGCGATATTGCGAATTTGTTTATTCATTCTTCACTCTCCAAAATAGTCTGAATTTCTAAGGGGCTTAACAAGCGCCCAGGTATTAGCTCTCCAGCCTTCACATGTGCAGTGCCCAGCAATGCGCGAGGGCTCTCCCCGTAAACAGCGTTTTGTTCGCAATCTGGCCAATTGCCCCTACGACGCAAGCCACTTAAAAATCTGCCAGCATCTTCCTTGTCTAAGGTGACAGAGGTATGTCCGTCCAATAACGAATCGACTGGTAATAAACAATTGGCGCGTTCTGACTCTGGCATAGCCTCGAGGTCTTTTAATCCAATACATTGGTCTACTTGGAATGAACCAGTAGCTGTGCGGCGTAAAAAACTTAAATGGGCACCACAGCCAAGCGCTTTACCAATATCCTGCGCCAAGGTTCTGATGTAAGTGCCCTTGCTGCAACGCACGCGAATGCGTAAACGTCGCACACCTGCTTCAGGCTCAATTTCTTCTAAGGCGAGTTGGTGGATAGTGATGTTGCGCGCTTCGCGTTCAACTTCAATGCCAGCACGCGCATAGTCGTAAAGGGCTTTGCCGTTTTTCTTCAATGCGCTGTACATAGGCGGAATTTGCGCAATAAGTCCCGTGAATCGTTCTAGAACTGCCTGAAGTTGTTCAACTGAAAAATCTACTGGCTTGGTTGTAACGACTTCACCTTCAGCATCGCCCGTGGTGGTTTCTATGCCTAGAGAGGCAATCGCTTCATACGATTTATCAGCATCCAAATGCAATTGGCTAAATTTAGTGGCCGCACCAAAACACAATGGCAAAACGCCAGTAGCCAAAGGATCTAGGGTGCCAGTGTGGCCTGCTTTTTCTGCGCGCAACAACCACTTGGCCTTTTGCAAAGCATCGTTGCTAGAAATAGAAAGGGGCTTATCTAACAGCAACACCCCATGCACAGGGCGTCGCTGCACCCTGGTGCGCGGCGCGTTCATACTCAATCGTCCTTGGCGCGGGAAGAAACTGCCTTAGCGATCAAGGCGTTCATATCGGACGCATGCTCAGGCGTGCGGTCGTAGATGAAATGCAAAGTGGGCACGGTGTGGATATGCAAACGCTTGAACAACCCATTGCGCAAAAAACCAGCTGCCTGATTTAGACCTTCCGCCGTTTCCACGGGGTCACCGTTAAGCACGCTGAAATGTACTTTGGCATGCGCGTAATCGGGAGTGACTTCGACACCTTGCAGGGTCACCATGCCCACGCGCGGATCTTTTAACTCGCGCGCAATGAGTTCGGCCAGATCGCGTTGGATCTGGTCGGCCACTTGATAACTGCGGTTAGGCGTAGAACTTGGTTTACGGGCCATGGCACTCGCGTTTTACAACGAACGGGCAACCTCTTTGATTTCAAAGAACTCCAACACATCGCCTTCGACGATGTCGTTGTAATTTTTGATAGTCAAGCCGCACTCAAAGTTCTCTTTGACTTCTTTGGCGTCATCTTTGAAACGCTTCAAGCTGTCGAGTTCGCCAGTGAAGATGACCACGTTATTGCGCAACAAGCGTAACTTCGCGGTACGACGTACCAAGCCAGAGGTGACCATACAACCCGCGATCGCACCAATCTTGCTGACACGCAGCACTTGGCGAATTTCAGCTGTACCGATGACTTCTTCTTTCTTGTCTGGCGTCAACATGCCAGACATGGCGGCCTTGAGTTCGTCTACTGCGTCATAAATGATGTTGTAGTAACGGATCTCGACGTCGTTAGACTCCGCCAACTTGCGGGCACCTGCATCGGCGCGGGTGTTGAATCCAATCACTACGGCTTTAGAAGCAATCGCCAAATTCACATCGCTCTCACTGATGCCACCCACCGCGGCATAGACCAGTTGTATCTTGACCTCGTCGGTTGACAACTTGAGTAAGGACGCAGCCAAGGCTTCTTGTGAACCCTGCACATCGGCTTTGACAATGATCGGCAGCATCTTGACGTCACCAGAGGTCATGTCAGAGAACATGTTCTCGAGTTTCGATGCTTGTTGCTTGGCCAACTTGGTATTACGAACCTTGCCAGCGCGATAGGTGGCAATTTCACGGGCACGGCGCTCATCGGTCATGACCATGAAGTCGTCACCTGCTTGCGGCACTTCGGTCAAACCTTGGATTTCCACTGGGATAGAAGGGCCAGCCGCTTTGATCGCTTTACCATTTTCATCCAACATGGCACGCACGCGGCCAAATGTTTGGCCAGCCAATACCACGTCACCCACATTCAAGGTACCCGATTGCACCAAGACAGTGGCTACAGGGCCGCGACCCTTGTCCAAACGCGCTTCGATGACCAGACCTTTGGCCATCGCATCAACAGGCGCTTTGAGTTCCAATACTTCAGCTTGCAACAAGACTTGTTCAAGCAAGGCATCGATACCTTCGCCAGTTTTGGCAGAGACCAACACAAACGGTGAATCGCCACCGAATTCTTCGGGAACCACTTCTTCGCTCACCAATTCGCCTTTGACGCGCTCTGGATTCGCACCGGGTTTGTCAATTTTGTTGACCGCCACCACGATAGGCACACCAGCCGCTTTCGCATGCTTGATCGCCTCTTTGGTTTGCGGCATCACTCCGTCGTCGGCTGCGACCACCAAGATCACGATGTCTGTTGCTTTAGCACCGCGGGCACGCATGGCGGTAAACGCTTCATGGCCTGGGGTATCCAAGAAAGAGATCATGCCGCGGGGCGTTTCCACGTGGTAAGCACCAATGTGCTGGGTAATACCACCGGCTTCGCCAGAAGCCACTTTGGCGCGACGTATGAAGTCGAGCAAAGAAGTTTTGCCGTGGTCGACGTGACCCATCACCGTGACAACAGGGGCTCGGGTGATGGCATCTGCATGGTGGACCGAGGCCTCTTCTTCGGTGAATGCCTCAGGGTCGTCCAGTGCAGCCACAATGGCTTTGTGACCCATTTCTTCAACCAAAATCATCGCTGTGTCTTGGTCTAGCGGTTGGTTAATGGTCGCCATTTGGCCAAGTTTCATCAATTGCTTGATGACCTCTGACGCTTTGACCGCCATCTTGTGCGCAAGCTCCGCAACCGTAATGGTCTCTGGAACATGCACTTCAATCACGCGTGCTTCGACTGGTGCGCTTGAGTCAAGAGCATCCTCTCTGCCAGAGCGCTCTCGACGGCCCCTCGGGCCACTGCGCCAACTGTTGCGACCTACGCCACCACTGGTGTCGCCACGGGTTTTGATTTCTCTCTTCTTGGCTTGTTCGTCCGCCCAACTAGAGGAGAGTTTTGCGCTCTTGATTTCTTTGTTGCCTGGAGCCGCAGGCGCACCAGCAGAAGATCGCTCTTTGGCACCAGGGCTGCCCGCAGGCTTATGCAAAGTACCCTTGATGGGTTTCGCCTCAGCAGGGAGTGGAACTACTTTTTTAGGCGCAACCTTTTGCGGCGAATTCATCATGTCGCGAATCGCTTCGGCTTCCGCCAATGCTTTGCGACGACGGGAATCTAAATCTTTGGCTTTGAGGGTGTCTTCTTCGTCTCTGATCTTGGCGGCGAGTTTGGCTTTGCTGACGACTGCCTCTTTGGCAAGCGCTTGGGCATCGAGAGTTTCATCTTCAGCTAGTTGAATGCCTTTGGTAGCGGGCTTCTTAGCTTTGATAACATCTGCGTCAGTTTGTGCACTAGCTTCTTTGGCTTCGCGGGCACGGCGTTTTTCAGCTAACTCTTCTTCCTGACGGCGGATGAGTTCTGCTTGGCGACGCGCTGCTTCTTCACGACGTGCAAGTTCAGCGTGGTCGATAACAGGCTGAACAACAACGGTTGGCGCTTGGGGCTCTTCAGCAACAGGGCTTTCGCTATTGGCGTCATCACGTTTGACGAAAGTGCGCTTTTTACGCACTTCCACCTGAATGGTTCTGGCTTTGCCCGTTGCGTCAGCTTGTTTAATTTCGGTGGTCGATTTTTTGACCAAGGATATTTTTTTACGTTCGGTCGATGCGGTGCCGTGGCTGGTTTGTAGATGCGTCAAAAGTTTTTGTTTGTCTTTCTCGGTCAGTGAATCACTTTCCGAAGATGTATTGACCCCAGCAGCATTGAGTTGCTCGATCAGGGTTTTAGTGGGTTTTTTAAGTTCTTTTGCAAACTCGGCGACTGTCGTACTGGACATATGGTGTGTTCCTTCCCATGACCGTTACTCTTGACCCGCGAACCAATGTTCGCGTGCCTTCAAGATCAGGGTTTTGGCTTCTTCTTCGCTTTGGCCGGTGATGGCTGTGAGCTCGTCTACGGCCAAATCGGCCAAATCGTCACGGGTATGCACACCGTTCTCTGCCAGTTTGGGCAAGAGCTCAACATCCAATCCTTCGAGGTCACGCAAATCTTGCGACACCTCTTCGACACTTTCTTCGCGCGCGATTTCCATCGTCAACAAAGCGTCTTTTGCGCGGGTGCGCAACTCGTTGACCGTGTCTTCGTCGAAGCTTTCAATCTCGAGCATTTCTTGTAGGGGAACATAAGCGACTTCTTCCAAATTGGTGAAGCCTTCTTCGATCAGGATGTCGGCCACTTCTTGGTCGACGTCGAGTTTGTCCATGAACAAAGCGCGAATCGAGTGCGATTCGTCAGCCTGTTTTTGGGCGGATTCAGCGGCGTCCATGATGTTGATCTTCCAACCGGTGAGGTCAGAGGCCAAACGCACGTTTTGACCACCACGGCCAATGGCGATGGCGAGGTTTTCTTCGTCGACCACTACGTCCATCGCGTGCTTTTCTTCGTCGACCACGATGGAGCTGACATTCGCCGGGGCCAAGGCGCCAATCACGAACTGGGCAGGGTCTTCACTCCACAACACGATGTCTACGCGTTCTCCAGCTAACTCGGTTGTAACGGCATTTACACGGGTGCCACGCACGCCAACACACGTACCGATAGGGTCAACGCG
>RFTR01000112.1 GCA_009923345.1 Betaproteobacteria bacterium | reverse complement strand
TTCCAGCGTGGCATTGGCGGTGAATTTGTTGTTGCTAGTAGCAGTGCTGTCTATGTTGCAAGCCACTTTGACATTGCCGGGTATGGCTGCCATGGCTTTGGTGCTCGGTATGGCGATTGACGCCAACGTGTTGATCAACGAGCGTGTGCGTGAAGAGTTGCGCAATGGTGCAGCACCCCAATCGGCGATTCACACGGGTTATGACCGCGCTTGGGCCACAATTTTGGATTCCAACGTCACGACCTTAATTGCTGGATTGGCGCTGCTTGCATTTGGCTCTGGCCCTGTGCGTGGATTTGCGGTGGTGCATTGCTTGGGTATTTTGACCAGCATGTTCTCTGCGGTGTTCTTCTCGCGTGGCTTGGTCAATCTTTGGTATGGCCGTCAAAAGAAATTACAAAGCGTGTCGATTGGCACCGTATGGCGCCCTTGAGCCCCCATCGTTAGAAAGAACTCAGCGCCATGGAATTTTTTAAGATCCGTAAAGACATACCGTTTATGAAGAACGCGGTGGCATTCAATGCTATTTCTTTCATCACGTTTATAGCGGCGGTATTCTTTTTATTCAGCCGTGGTCTGCATTTGTCGGTGGAGTTCACTGGCGGAACATTGATGGAAGTTAGTTACTCACAGGCTGCTGATCTCAATGTGGTGCGCGCGCAAATTGCCAAACTGGGCTTGAATGATGTTCAAGTTCAAAATTTTGGAACTGCGCGCGATGTGATGATCCGCATGCCTCCTGCCAAAGGCCAAAGTTCCGCACAACAAAGCGAGCAAGTGCTATCTGCTTTAAAAGAGACAGACGCCAATATTCAATTGCGGCGAACAGAGTTCGTTGGACCGCAAGTGGGCGATGAGTTGGCGATTGATGGCCTCAAAGCTTTGGCTTTTGTGGTGGTCGGCATCATGATTTATTTGGCTATTCGGTTTGAGTGGAAGTTTGCTGTCGCCGCCATCATCGCGAACTTGCACGACGTCATCATAATTTTGGGATTCTTTGCTTTCTTCCAGTGGGAATTTTCACTGCCAGTATTGGCTGCAGTGCTGGCGGTGCTGGGTTATTCCGTGAACGAATCAGTCGTGATTTTTGACCGTATCCGCGAGAACTTCCGCCGGTTCCGCAAAATGCAAACGGTTGAAATCATTGACAACGCGATCACTGCCACGATCAGCCGCACCATCATCACCCATGGCTGTACGCAGCTGATGGTGCTCTCTATGTTGTTGTTTGGTGGTGCAACCTTGCACTACTTCGCATTGGCGCTCACCATCGGTATTTGCTTTGGTATTTATTCGTCGGTGTTTGTGGCCGCTGCGATTGCCATGTGGCTAGGTATTCAACGCGAAGACTTGATAAAGGGCCAAGTGGTGAAAGTAGAGGGCGATTCGGATGACCCCAACTCTGGCGCTGTCGTTTAAGCCAGTTTCAGTGGCTGGCTGGTAACTAGTAAGGAAAAAAGTAACGTAACTAATGCGCGACTCTATCGTTGTCGTCGCACAGCTCGTCTAAGACGAGCGCATCGGGCTCTAAGCCCACACTCCAATACACCATCAAGACGATGATCTTTAAATCGTCTAAGGACATCGGTTGGCCGGGTACTGCCATCGCACGGTCTAGCACGATCTCGCGCATATGAGGCGAGAGCACTTCGGCAGACTCAAGAAACTGAATGAAGCCTAAACACGCTGCGCCCAAATGAGTTTGCTCTGCGACAGAGTAAACGCGAAGGCTTTCGGGAGATTGGCTGTGTTGCTTGGGTATCGATTGACGTATGTCAATGAGTTCGGTTTGGTGCGAAGCGATGTTAAGGCCATCCAACCATTGCAAGGCTTGTTGGATATCTTCCATCTCAAAACCGACGGCGCTGAGTTTGCGTCCCAGGAGATGCAATTGGGGGCACGCATCACCGCGCCAATAGTTTTCGTAAACAAACACGAGTACTTCAAACATTACCCGCAATATACATGGTTTTTAAGACCCTGGACCAAGCCTTTGGAACAAACCACCAGGTAGTCGCGCTACAAGGCCTTCAAGTTCTAAACCTAGTAATACTGATTGCAGTTCCGAAATGTCTAACTTGCAATCTATTTGCAGAGCATCCAAGCTAATGGGGGTAAAGCCCATCTGACTTAGAACAGGGTGCGGCTGCGATGTTGGTTGCAAGCCAATTGCGTTAGGGTTATTACCTCCGTTTGTGGGAATGTGAATTTGCAACTCCTCCAAAATATCTTTGACGTTTTCTACAAGTTTCGCGCCTTGTCGAATCAACCAATGGCATCCGTGTGATTGCATCGCATGGATAGAGCCTGGCACAGCCATGACCTCGCGTCCCATATCGAGCGCCATACGTGCAGTAATGAGCGAGCCAGACCGCATCGCCGCTTCCACTACCAAAGTTCCCAGCCCCAAAGCTGCAATCAATCGGTTACGTTGTGGAAAATTGGCGGCCAATGGTGGGGTGCCTAAGGGATATTCACTGATCAACACACCATGCGCTATGACTTCTTGCGCCAATACTTGATGCAGTTTTGGATAGACCTGATCCAATCCTGTCCCAACAACACCAACGGTTGTCCAACATGACAAACTTGCCTCCGATCTGGATGAATCTGCAGCAGACGACCTCGGACCTAGAGGCTTAGTAAATTGCAGTGCACCAAGATGCGACGCCCCGTCAATACCCAAAGCCATGCCAGACACGACGCATATTCCTGCTTCTGCAAGCGCGCGCCCAAACTGCATGGCAGTTTGTCTGCCCTGTGGCGTGGGGTTGCGACTGCCTACCACCGAGACAGCTGGACCGAGAGATTGTTCAACTTGCCCTTCGACATATAGCAACAAAGGTGGATCTGCTAAATGTAGAAGTGGTTCAGGGTAGTCAGGATGCCCTATGTGCCATATGGCGCGCTGGGCATGTAAGGTTTTAGGATGTGTCGATAGCCATTGAATTGTTCGAACGGTTTGTGCGTCTAATAAAACAGGTGGCTGTAACAAGGCTTCGGCCTGTGCACGCGAAACTACTTCTGTTAATTCCAACGCTGTTGCTTCAAAGACGCCTAAAACGCTTCCAAAGCGCGTCAGCAAACGCCGAGCAGACTCATTACCAATGCTTGGGGTGAGTAGCAAGCGCAACCAAGCCCGTAACTCGAATTCATCCATCTGCATAGTGGCCCCAGTCAAAGCCAAAGATTGTGGAATTACCGAGGGCGGGTAGACTTATGAGTTGGTCACAAACTTTTAAAGTAACGACAATCTAGACATGGCAAAGTTAGACATTCTTCGATACCCAGACCCTAAATTACAGACCGTGGCAAAGCCCGTCCAAGAGATTGACGCGCGCATTCGCACGCTCGTGGCAGATATGCTGGAAACCATGTATGACTCCAATGGCATTGGCTTGGCTGCGACGCAAGTCAATGTGCACGAACGGGTCGTGGTGATGGACGTTTCTGAAAACCGCAACGAGCCTATGGTGCTTATCAATCCGACCATTACTTGGATGAGCGCAGAGCGCATCAAAGGCGAAGAAGGGTGTTTGTCCGTGCCTGGAATCTATGACGGGGTAGAGCGTGCGGCCGCTATCAAAGTGACAGCCCAAGATGTAGAAGGCCAACCCCAAGAAATAGAAGCAGACGGCCTACTGGCTGTCTGCGTACAACACGAACTCGACCACCTGATGGGCAAGGTGTTCGTCGAGTATTTGTCTATCCTGAAGCGGGGCCGTATCAAAACCAAGTTACTCAAAGCTTTGCGCGACGGCGAATAAAGCGAGAAACACTGCATGCGCATTCTGTTTGCCGGCACGCCCGAATTTGCTGCAGTTGCGCTGCAACACCTTATCCAAGTAGGCCACACCATTTGTGGCGTATTGACGCAGCCAGACCGTCCTGCCGGACGCGGCATGAAGTTGCAGGCCTCCGCCGTCAAAACATTGGCCTTGCAACACCATATTGCAGTGGAGCAACCGCGCAGTTTGCGTCTAGACGGTAAATATCCAGAAGATGCATTAGCCGCGCAAAAGTTTTTACAAGTTGCACAAGCAGATGCGATGGTGGTCGCCGCCTACGGTTTGATATTGCCGCAATGGGTGTTGGATATGCCGCGCTTGGGTTGCTTGAATATCCACGCCTCCTTGTTGCCACGCTGGCGCGGTGCGGCGCCGATTCACCGTGCTATTGAAGCAGGCGATTTGCATACTGGCGTTGTCATCATGCAAATGGATGCCGGTTTGGATACAGGCGATATGTTGCTAACCCAGAAAATTGAAATTGCCCCGCACGACACCACTGCAAGCTTGCACGACAAATTGGCTGACATAGGCGGCGCGCTGATTGTGCGAACGCTTGCGGATGCCCAACTCAATAAGTTGGTGCGTACACCGCAGCCAATGGATGGCATCACCTACGCGCACAAAATTGAAAAACATGAAGCTGCATTGGATTGGCGCTTAAGCGCCAAGCAACTCGCGCAACGCGTGCGAGCATTCCATCCATTTCCCGTGGCAACCTTTCACGCCAATGGTGAAGTCATCAAGGTTTGGAGTGCGTACGTTGTTGCAAATGGAGATACAGATACCGAACCTACAAAGAATGTCCCTGGAACTGTCTTGAGCGCTGACGATAGCGGTGTTCGTATCGCATGCGACGAAGGCGTTTTGTGCATCACCGAATTACAAAAAGCTGGTGGCAAGCGGTTGCCTGTGGCAGAGTTTTTAAGAGGTTTTGATATCAAAGTGGGATCGGTATGTGAGGTAACTGCGCCATGATGTTCTTGGCGCCCAAGATATACAAGCACCCTGAATTCAAAATAGGCATGCGTGAACTAGCTCCCCAAGCCTTGGGTATTGCTGCATGGGGTTTGATGACGGGCGTGTCTATGGTGAAAGCGGGAATGGGCTTGTGGGCCTCTATCGCTATGACCTTATTGGTCTTCGCGGGGAGTTCGCAGTTAGCGGCTATACCGCTGATCGTGGCGGGCGCACCAGCATGGGTGATTTTGGTCACTGGTTTTTGCGTGAATTTGCGCTTCGTTGTTTTCAGTTTGCATTTGCGCCCCTACCTGATTCATTTGCCACGATGGGAGCGATTGCTGCACGGCTACGTTACTGCGGACATTAGTTATGTTTTGTTCACCAAGCGCTTTCACCACCCTGGTAAAACACCTGAAGAGCGATTAACCCAAGAAGCTTATTTAGCAGGCAACGATTGTTTGAACTGGAGCAGTTGGATGGGCGCTAGTTTGCTGGGAATTGCCTTGGCTAACTTTATTCCGACTAATTGGGGCTTAGGCTTTGCAGGTATTTTGTGTTTGTTAGGAATCCAATGTTCTTTGGCTAGTACGCGCTTGCGCATGGTGTCTTCTACGGTGGCAGGCATTGCGGCAGTGATGGCCTATGCCTTGCCATTGAAACTCAATATTGTGGTTGCCATTGCTGCTGCAGTTATCTTGTGTTTGAGTCTTGAGCGTATCAAGCCCCATATTCAAGGAAATCCAGCATGAGCCACGATGACCTCTGGATGCTCGGCGTGATCATTGGCTTGGGCGTGGTGACGGTGGTGGCGCGTAGCTTTTTCTTTTTGTCAAACCAAGATTGGCAACTCCCCCATTGGGCACAAAGAGGTTTGCAATACGCACCGATAGCCGCCTTATCTGCTGTAGTCGTGCCAGAAATAGTGATGAGCCAAGGCGCGCTCATTACTACGTGGCAAGACGCAAGATTGTTTGCAGCAGCGGCAGGCGTAGCAATTTATTTTGCTAAACGCGACGTGCTGCTGACCATCATCGGAGGTATGGCGGTGTATCTGCCCTTGCACTTAGGGCTAGGTTTTTAAACCCTTAATACGTCGAACGCCCGCCTGTAATGTCAAATACAGAGCCCGTTGTAAACGAGCAGTCTTCGCTGGATAACCAGCTGACCATCGCAGCGATTTCATCGACCTCTACAAAACGCCCCATTGGAATTTTGCTGAGCATGTAATCGATATGCGTTTGCGCCATGGTGGCAAACATGGCTGTCTTGGCGGCGGCGGGTGCTACGGCATTTACCAACACACCTTTTGTCGCGACTTCTTTCGCCAGCGATTTGGTTAACGCGATCACGCCTGCTTTGGATGCGCTGTAGTGGCTGGCGTTGGGGTTGCCTTCTTTGCCAGCGACAGAGGCGATGTTCACAATACGACCCCATCCGCGGGACACCATATGCGGTGTGATATGGCGACAGGTGTAGTAAGGCGCCATCAAGTTCACATCGATGACACGCTTCCATACTTCCGGGTCTAAATCCCATGTGGTGCCGTTGCCGCCGGTGATGCCAGCGTTGTTCACCAAGATGTCGATGTGTCCGCTGTCTTGGATGGTTTGTGCGGTGGTAGCGCCCACTGCATCATCCGAGGTGAGTTCGACCACGTAACCGCTGACCTTACCGAGTTTGCCTAAAGAGGCTTTGGCTTCTTCTAACTTAGCAGCATCGATATCCCACATCACAACGCTGGCACCAGAGCGCAGCATGCGCTCGCTGGTCGCGTAGCCAATACCTTGTGCGCCGCCAGTGATCACCGCAACGCGGCCTTTTAAATCGAGAGTGTTCATTGCATGCCTTTCAAAGCGGTTGCTGC
>RFTR01000111.1 GCA_009923345.1 Betaproteobacteria bacterium | reverse complement strand
GGCCTAAGTCGCTCAAGATATCGCCAAATAAATTACTGGCAACCACCACGTCAAAGAAGTCAGGGCGTTGCACAAAGTGCGCCGTCAAGATGTCGATATGGAATTTATCTTGGCGGATGGCCGGATAAGCTTTGGCCATTTCTGCCACGCGCTCATCCCAATAAGGCATGGTGATGGCAATGCCATTTGATTTCGTAGCACTTGTTAAATGCTTTTTAGGGCGCGACACGGCCAATTCAAAGGCAAATTTCAGCACGCGATCCACACCAATGCGAGACATCACTGTCTCCTGCATTACGATTTCACGCTCGGTACCTGGGTACATACGGCCACCAATACTGGAATACTCGCCTTCGGTGTTTTCGCGCACGATATACATATCGATTTCGCCAGGTGCCCTAGCTGAACCATCTTTACGCACTACAGGAGCGATGATGCCTGGCATCAAACGCGCTGGGCGTAAGTTGATGTATTGGTCAAATTCACGGCGAAACAACAACAAAGAACCCCACAAAGAGATGTGGTCAGCAATCTTGTCAGGCCAGCCGACTGCACCGAAGTAAATGGCATCGTGTCCACCGATTTGGTCTTTCCAATCGTCGGGCATCATCTTGCCGTGCTTCTCAAAATAATCCCAACTAGCAAAATCGAAATGGTCAAACGCTAAGTCAATACCAAATTTACTAGCGGCCGCTTCCATCACGCGGATGCCTTCGGGCATCACTTCTTTACCGATACCGTCACCAGCAATGACTGCAATGCGTTTTTTAGACATATGGATTTCTCGTTTTGTGGTTTGCAAAATGTTCAAAAATTTAGCGGTCGATTTTAGGTGACCGCACCACCAAGCTGACCCCTAAAGCTGTCACCAAAATACCAAGCAGGGTAACAAATGTCATGGTTTCACCAAACAGTACCAAGGCCAGCACGGCGGTGGTAGGTGGAACCAAATACATCAAGCTCGTGACAGAAGCTGCGGCGCCACGTTGTATCAATATATAAAACAAAGAACTGCCGCCCAATGTAAGGCACAACACCGACCACGTCATGGCATAAAGCATCTGGTGGTTCCACTGAATGGCCTCGGATTCCATCATGGCCAAAGGTAATGTAACGACCCAAGCGGCCATCAGTTGCACACTACTGGCGGTTCGGACATCACAAGGTTTGACAAATCGTTTTTGATACAGCGTACCCACCGTAATCGACGCCAAGGCCATTAAGGCCATAGCAAAACTAAATGGCGTGACTTCAATGCCGCCCTCTAATTTGTGAGACACCACCATGGACAGCCCAACAAACCCCAAGACCAAACCTAGCCATTGCCTGCGAGAAACGTGACCGCCTTGCGACGATAACCATATGGCTGTGAGAACCGGTTGCAATCCAACGATCAAGGCGGAAAGCCCAGAACCCATGCCACCTTTGACTGCAGACCAAACGCCAGCCAAATACCCCGCCTGAATAAAAACACCCGTCACAGCCAAATGCAGCCATTGCCGCTTGTCATTTGGCCAAGGCACTTTGGACAGATAAATCCAAGGCAAAAAACACAAGATAGAAAAAGCAAAACGTAACCAAAGAAACGCAAAAGGGGGCGAATTGGGCATGCCATAACGCGCCACGATAAACCCTGTACTCCAAATACCGACAAAGACTAGCGGCATGGCGCGTAGCCATGAAAGCTGAGAAGAACTCCCCATTACTTAGCGTGGTCCAAGATATCGGGCCAGGCTTTTTGCAGGTAATACACCATGGACCACACAGTCAAGATCCCAGCGATCCATATCAATACAAAGCCCCAAGCAGCAGTGTCAATCACGCCAAAAAGAACGCCGTCGTAAAGTAAAAACGGAATGGCCACCATTTGCATGGTAGTTTTAAGTTTGCCAAGCATATGTACGGCGACGCTTCGGTTCGCACCAATTTGTGCCATCCATTCGCGTAAAGCAGAGATAGCAATTTCACGACCGATGATGATAAGGGAGACCAATACGTCAACGCGCCCAAGATGTACCAACACCAACAAACTAGCACACACTAAAAACTTATCTGCCACTGGGTCCAAGAAAGCACCAAAGGCAGAGGTTTGGTTCAACTTGCGTGCCAAATAACCATCTAGCCAATCTGTCAACGCAAACACCACAAACATCGAGGTTGCCAGCAGATTGCGTGATCCGTTATCGATCGGCAAATAGAACAAACCTGCAATCAAAGGAATTGCCGCAATCCGCGTCAAAGTTAAAAGCGTTGGGATGGTCCACATAAGGGCTTATTCGTAAATGATTTGCGACTGCCCTTGGTGGGCTTGTGCCATCCAACTCGCCAATGCGGCGTCAGTGGGGAAAAATTTAGCCGTTGACAGCTACGCGCAAATATTTACCGAAACGGCAACGCGCTTGGTTCAAGTCCCAGACTTGGCTGATCGACAGACGCAACCCCCCTGAAAAGCGATCGTTTTGCACCTTGCCCATCACCACGACTAATTCATCATCACGCAATGTGTTTCGATAGGCGTTCATAGTCGCTTCGTCTGCGGTGGCCTCAATCGAGGCTGACTTATCGTCAAGCTTGAAGATCATTAACCTACCGCGTTGGCCATTGATTGCTTTCATATCACTCACAATGCCAGCCAGTAACTGAGGTTCACGTGAATCCATCAAGTCATCGATACGGGTCTTCACAAAGTTTCGTACTTCGCGGTCAACTTCGTCAAACAAATGGCCTGATAAATAAAAGCCCAAAGCTGTTTTTTCTTGGGTCAACCTTTCTTTGACGCCCCAAGGCATGGCGCTGACCATCTCAGGCTCTTGTTGGCTAGAACCGTGGGTGTCTTCACCCATGTCAAACAAACCACCTTGGTTAGCGTTAGCTTCACTGGTAGCAGCAAAGTCGAATGCACGGTCAACGCTGGACAGCAAAGAAGCGCGGTTCAAATCAAGACAATCAAATGCGCCTGCTTTGATCAAAGCTTCTACGGTGCGCTTATTCAAACGCGAGCGATCGACACGGCGCGCAAAGTCATACAAACTGGTGAATGCACCGCCCCCCTCTCGTGCAGCAACAATGGCTTCTATCGCTTGTTCGCCAGAGCCTTTGATAGCCCCCAAACCATAGCGAATGGTTTTGTCAGAAATCGGCTCGAACCGATAGGTTCCGCGGTTGATATTGGGCGCCTCGAAAGCCATACCCATTTTTATTGCATCTTCATACAAAACCTTGAGCTTGTCGGTGTCATCCATCTCCACCGTCATGTTGGCGCAGAAGAATTCAGCGGTGTAATGCACCTTCACCCAAGCGGTGTGATATGCCAACAAAGAATAAGCAGCGGCATGCGATTTGTTAAAGCCATAGCCCGCAAAACGCTCCATCAAGTCAAAAATTTCATCTGCTTTATGCGCGGGAATGTTGTTACCAGCAGCACCTTTGCGGAATATTTCGCGGTGCTCAGCCATTTCTTCGGCCTTCTTTTTACCCATGGCACGACGCAACAAGTCTGCACCACCGAGTGAATAGCCACCTAAGATCTGCGCTGTTTGCATCACCTGTTCTTGGTAAACCATGATGCCGTAGGTCTCAGACAACAAGCCTTCGACCAGCGGATGCGGATACTCCACTTTTTCACGACCATGTTTACGCGCTACGAAACTGGGAATCAAATCCATAGGCCCTGGACGATACAGCGCGTTCAAGGCAATCAAGTCTTCAAGCCGGGTCGGACGTGCATCACGCAACATGCCTTGCATGCCACGGCTCTCAAACTGGAAAACGGCTTCAGTTTTTCCTTCTTGAAACAAACGGTAGGTTGCAGAATCGTCCAACGCAATATTGTCAAAGGCAAAATTTTCCTGACCTTTATGACGCGTCTGAATAAATTGGCGCGCGATTTCCAATATCGTGAGGGTTGCTAAACCCAAGAAGTCAAACTTCACCAAGCCAGCAGCTTCGACGTCGTCTTTGTCAAATTGGCTGACGGCAGATTCGCTTCCAGGTTGCTGGTAGAGGGGACAAAAGTCTGTGAGTTTTCCAGGGGCAATCAACACACCGCCAGCATGCATACCTACGTTGCGCGTCATGCCCTCTAACTTTTTAGCAAGCTCCAACAAAGTTTTGACTTCTTCTTCTTTTTCTAAACGCTCGGCCAACATGGGCACTTCTTTGACCGCCCCGTCAATCGTGATGTGTTGTCCGGGTTTATTGGGAATGAGTTTGCTGATGCCATCGCAAAAGGTGTAACTCATATCGAGTACACGGCCCACATCACGAATCGCAGCGCGAGCTGCCATGGTGCCAAACGTGACGATTTGACTCACCGCATTGCGGCCGTATTTGTCTTTCACGTAATCAATCACGCGGTCGCGGTTGGTTTGGCAAAAGTCGATATCAAAGTCAGGCATCGACACGCGTTCAGGATTTAAAAAGCGCTCAAACAGCAAGTTGTATCGCAAAGGGTCCAAGTCGGTGATCTTCAATGAATACGCAACCAATGAGCCAGCGCCAGATCCACGGCCCGGCCCCACAGGACAACCATTGTTCTTGGCCCAGTTGATGAAATCACCCACGATCAAGAAGTACCCAGGAAAACCCATCTTCAAAATCGTATTGATCTCAAACTCCAAGCGATCTTCATAACGCGAGCGCTCAAGCTCACGTTTTGCCGCATCTGGGTAGAGATGCGCCAAACGTTCCTTCAATCCTTCGTGCGATGCAAAGCGGAAATATTCATCAATCCCCATGCCGTTAGGCGTGGGGTAATCGGGCAACTGCGGTTTACCCAACACCAGCGACACATTGCAACGCTTGGCAATTTCTAAGGTGTTGGCGACTGCAGATGGAATGTCTGCAAACAGCTCCACCATTTGCGCGCTGGATTTGAAATATTGTTCACGCGTGAATTTACGCACACGCCGTTGGTTACCCAATATCTCACCTTCAGAAATACACACACGCGCTTCGTGCGCTTCGTAATCGTCTGGTTTGGTAAATTGCACGGGGTGTGTGGCCACCACCGGCAAATTCAAATGCGAAGCTAACTGCACAGCAGCCACTACATGTGATTCATCATCCGCGCGACCCGCGCGTTGTAGCTCTATGTAAAAACGGTGAGGAAAGATGCCAGCAATTTGCAAAGCCAACTCACTCGCCCGCGACAAGTCACTTTGTACCAAAGCTTGGCCTATGGGTCCACTTTGCGCACCTGAGAGCGCAATCAAACCTTGGGACAACTCTTTCAACCAAGCCAACTTGATCACGCCCACCGCTTTATAAACGTTTTGTGTCCAGCCACGGCTCAGAAGTTCACACAGATTTAAGTAACCTTGTTGGCTTTGCACCAACAAAATCATCTTAGAAAGATGATTCGCGTCTTGGGTCAAGCTTTCCAGATAAATCTCTGCACCCAATAAAGGCTTCACGCCCTTACTGCGGGCTTCTTTGTAAAACTTAATAGTGCCAAATAAATTATTGAGGTCGGTCAGTGCCAACGCAGGTTGTTTGTCATCGGCGGCCACCTGCACTGCGTCATCGATTCGGTTAGTCCCATCGACTACGGAAAACTCAGAGTGCAGGCGTAAATGAACAAACATAAACTTGATTGTAGGCACACCACCTGCCCACCACTAGGGATTGCGTAGCCCTTGTGCGTGCATGAGCACTAATGGACTACGCAAATAAAAGCATTCACTAAATTTGAATTACCCGCGCAGCTTGGAAGCAACATGCGCGACACGCTCGCCGTAGGCCTTGGCAGTGTCTAAATCGCCTTGTGGAATGTCGGCAGCCGGGCTAGTAGCACCCACTTGCGCCATCAAACCAGAGTTAGAGCCAATGCGGTTGATCGTGCCGTCATTCAGAGAAGGCTGTCCGACCCAGACCATGCCTTGTTGCATAGACAAAGTGATGAAGTACTGAATAGTAGACAGCTTGTCGCCACTGGGGCTAGCAGAAATCGTAAAACCGCCAGCGACTTTGTCTTTCCAAGCACTAGAAAACCAACGCTTAGAAGTAGCGTCCGCAAATTTCTTGAACTGCCAAGAGGCCATGCCCATATAGGTAGGCGAGCCGAAGATGATGGCATCGGCCGCATCTAATGCGGTCCATTCAGCTTCAGTGATATTGCCATCCGCATCAATCGCAATCACTTGCGCCTTGGCGCCTTCCGCGACAAACTGCGCGACGCGCTGAGTATGGCCGTAGCCTGAGTGATAAATAACGACTGTTTTAGTCATAGAAATTCCTTAAGGGTTGAAAAAAATTAGGGTGCTAAATCAAAAACCAATACTTCTGCATCCACCCCATGTGAGATTGCAATTTGGGCTTCTTTGTCCAACATAGCGGCATCTCCAGCTTTCAATGCATGTCCGTTGACTTGCACCTCACCGCGCACCAAATGCACGTAAGCCTTGCGACCTGACTGCAAAGAGAGCGTAGCAGTCTCATCGCCATCAAAAAGCCCCGCATACAAAGACGCATCGGCATGGATCTTCACCAAAGCATCCTGAGGGCCAGCAATTTGACTCAAAGCACCACGCTTGGAAGCAGGCGGAACCGTTTTTTGTTCATATCCAGGTGCTATGCCGCGCACATTGGGTTCAATCCAAATTTGAAAGAAATGCGTAGTCTCATTAGGC
>RFTR01000012.1 GCA_009923345.1 Betaproteobacteria bacterium | reverse complement strand
CATTTAAAGACGGGACCCGTCCTGCTACGGTGATGCACCAACTCACCAAAGGCTTAACCGACGCGCAAATAGAGAGCATTGCTATTTATTACGCCAATAACAAGCGTTAAACAACAAAAAATTAGCAGGAGATTCGTATGAAACGTCGTAATTTTGTTCAAGCCTCAATGGCATTAGGCTCCATGGCTTCTTTAGCCAGTTTGGTGGGTTGTGCCACTACGGGTCGCATTCCTGAAAAAACACGCGTCCTAGTTGTGGGTGGCGGTTATGGTGGTGCGGCAGCTGCTAAATATGTACGCATGCTCTCCAACTACCAAATTGATGTCGTACTCATCGAACCAGAATCAGCCTTTGTTTCTTGCCCAATGTCTAACTTAGTCATTGGTGGAAGTAAGACTATTGCAGACATTACAACGCCCTACGACAACCTAGCGAGCAAACATGGCGTGAATGTGGTTCGCGACTACGTGAGCAATATCGACGCTACCAAGAAAATAGCAACTCTTGCAAGCGGCTCCAGCATTCGCTATGACAAGATGATTCTTTCTCCGGGTATTGAACTGATGTTCAATACAGTTGAAGGTCTCAAGCAGGCGAGCGACTCGGGTCAAATTTTCCAAGCTTGGAAAGCTGGACAAGAGACCTCCAATTTGCGTAAACAATTAGTGGATATGCCTGATGGCGGGGTGTTTGCCATCACTATTCCAGAAGCACCCTATCGTTGCCCACCCGGACCCTATGAGCGTGCAAGCCAAGTGGCGCATTATTTCAAACAAAACAAACCGAAATCCAAGGTGTTGATCTTGGATGCCAACCAAGATGTAACGTCTAAAGGCGCACTGTTTAAAAAGTTTTGGGCAGACAACTACAAAGGCATCTTGGAATACATTCCACAGCACAAAGTAACTGCTGTTGATGCCAAATCAAACACCTTGAAGTTTGAGGTGCAAAACGACGTAAAAGCGAATGTCTTAAACGTCATTCCTGCAATGCGCGCTGGCAGTATTGCCGTACAAACGGGCCTAGCCAATGCCAACAACCGCTGGTGCGGTGTGAATTACCAAACTTTTGAATCAACGCAAAGTAAAGACATACACATCATTGGCGACTCAATCTTGGCCGCACCGGCCATGCCTAAATCTGGCCATATGGCTAACTCACATGCCAAAGTCGTTGCAGCTGCCATCGTGGCCCAACTCTCAGATGTAGCTATCAATCCTGAACCTTATCTGATGAACACTTGTTATAGCTTTGTCAATGACAAATATGTTGTACACGTTGCCTCGGTACATCAATACGACAGCAAAGACAAAACCTATAAAACAGTGCCTGGCTCTGGCGGATTGTCTGCTGCGCCTAGCGAATTAGAGGCTATCTATGCTTGGAACTGGGCACAAAATATTTGGGCTGACACTTTGCGATAAGCTTCTGTCTGGGCTTAGAAGTTCAGAGTTGAAAATTTAAATACGCTTTACACAACATATAAAGCGATACAGCAAACAACAAAAGCGCAAATCCGCGTTGTACTTGCCATGCTTGTAGCTTGCGCGAGACGCGTCGGCCAATCAACATGCCGCCAACCATGGCGCCTACAAAACTACTTGTTTCAACCACAGGTAATTCGGCACCCGCAAGCAATGCATTGGCAACACCACCACTTCCTACCAAAGTAATAACAAATAGGGACGTCGCCACGATGCCAGGTACAGCCAGATGGGTGAAGCGTCGCATCAATGGCACGATCAAAAACCCGCCGCCTACGCCCAGCAACCCAGTCATCAGACCCGTCAACATGCCAATCGCTGCCAATACCAAAGCAGCCACTGGTGTCCAAATGAACTTGCCAGTTTCATTACTAATAAAAGCTAAGCGCAGTGCGTCTTCTTCTGAATTAAGGTGCGTTTGTTTTGACTGCTTATAAAAGCGCCACGAAACCGCCAGCATGAGTAAGGCAAAGCCGACCATCAATAAAAATTGCGGCAACAGATGCGCCCAATATTGCCCCAACCGCGTCACAGGAATTCCGCAAATCGCCATCAAGATAGCGGCCTTGTAGCGAACCAAGCGGTGTCTGAATCCGTCGATAGCGCCCACCGCTGCACCTGCTGCCACGGCAATCAATGCCACTGGCGCTGCTTGCTGCATGCTCCAGTGCATGCCTGCAACCAACACAGGCACTGCCAAAATGCCGCCACCTGCTCCAGTCAAACCCATAATGGCACCAATGAAAATTCCCAGAACAAGAACAAGGGTCACGCAAAGCCTTTTAGTTGACCATCTTCCTGATTGCATGCGTCAGAACCACGCACATGCATGGCTTGGCGTGCCATTAAATTACAGAGATATGGCAGATATGTCATAGCCAGCATTGGCTGCTGTTTGCACAATAGAAGCCCTGTCCATAGTTTCCAAACTCTTGCCCTAACTTAGGCGTTACCGCTCCAGACACAGCAGGTAGATAGCGAATGGGCAAATTGGCTTTGATAGCCGCTTGCTCAATGTCTTTGAATGCGGGTTGACCGGGAACTTCGCCATCAGGTCGATTGCATATGATGGATTTGAATCCTGCTTTGGTTATGTCAGAAACATTGTTTTTGGTGATTTGGTCTGCTACCGATAGTTGATCGGTTATCTTTTTGATCTTCACGCTTTACTCCTTGTGATTTGCTTAGATTCATCAGCCTACTTTAATTTATTTTGGCGGGAAGCCGCGGCGATTAAACATTTCAAATAACTGCATACCTATCACCATGAATACGACAAACAAAAAACCTTTGACTTGACCGGATGCCAACGACACGAGCCCAGGGCCTGGACAAAAGCCAGCCAATCCCCAACCAGCTCCGAACAACACGGCACCAATCACCAAGGGCTTATCGATTTGGTTGCTTTTAGGTAAATGCAAGGCGCCGCCTAAAAAGTTGACAGTTCTTTTTTTGGCGAATGCAAATGCAAAAAATCCAACTGCAATAGCCCCCGCCATCACCAAAGCAAGTGACGGGTCCCATGCACCAAAAATATCTAAAAACCCAATGACCTTTCCTGGATCGGTCATACCGGAGAGTATGAGTCCTAAGCCAAATAACAGGCCGACTAAAAATTCACTGATTCTGTGTTGCATATGTGTCCAATTCTTTTTAAAACGCGTGACGCATCACGAAGACAACCAAAAAACCTAAGCCCATAAAAGTCAGCGTCGAAACCAAAGAGCGTGGCGACAGCCGTGACAGCCCACACACACCATGACCGCTGGTACAGCCTGATCCATAGCGCGTGCCAAAGCCAACCAATAAACCAGCAATGGCTATCGCTATGTAGCCTGCCTCTATGCGTGGTGCCTCCAAATAACCAGCGGGCAATATCAGCCCGCTCACAAAAGGTGCAGCTGCCATACCCAACAGAAACGCAATACGCCATCCGATATCACCCAAGCGCGGTACCAATAACCCGCCCAAGATACCGCTAATACCCAAGATACGGCCATTGACCAATATGAATGCCGCCGAGGCAAGCCCCAACAAAATTCCGCCGGCCAAAGACAGCCAAGGAGTGAAATGAATCCAATCAATCGTCATATATATGCCTTTATGGTTTGCAATATTGTTCGTACAAAGTACCTATGACAGCCAGAGCCTTTGGGCTCTTAACTTGGTAATAAATACTCTTTCCTTCACGCCGCGTTTCGACAAGTTCTTCATCGCGCAACACGGTGAGTTGCTGGGAGAGTGTGGGTTGACCGATTCCGAGGATCTCTTCAATCTCACCCACCCGCAACTCACCCTTAGACAGTTGGCAAAGAATCATCAAACGGTCTGGGTTGGAAAGCACCTTCATTAACTTGCAAGCCTGCTCAGCAGCGCTGTGCATTTGCTCTAGTTCTAGGGATGCAACACTCATATAAGCCTTTAATGAATTAATTTTTCATATTCTATTGACTTTTAATATATCTGTCAATATACTATTCGAAACTTAATTAAAAGGCATTCGAATGACCACCTCAAGCCAAACCCCCATCGTCCACGGCATCTTTGACAAAGCCACCTGGACCATCACTTACATCGTTCACCAAGGCATTGGCACCGCCTGCGCCATCATTGACTCCGTTCTGGACTACGACCCAAAGTCGGGCAGAACCACCACGACAACGGCAGAGAAAGTGGTCGAGTACGTCAAAAAACACCAACTCAAAGTGGAGTGGATTCTCGAAACGCACGCCCATGCCGACCATGTCAGCGCGGCCCCTTATCTGAAGCAACAGTTAGGCGGAAAGATAGCGATTGGCGACCACATCACACAAGTACAGAGGGTCTTCAAAGGCATCTTCAACTTGGAGGCAGAGTTCAAACAAGACGGCTCGCAATTCGACCGGCTACTTGCTAACGAAGAGGAACTCAAAGTTGGTGAAATAACTGGCAAAGTTTTATTTGTTCCTGGACATACACCCGCTTGCGTGGCTTACCAATTTGGCGATGCCGTTTTTGTGGGTGACACCATGTTTATGCCTGATGTAGGAACCGCACGATGCGATTTCCCAGGCGGAGATGCGCGCACCCTCTACGCATCCACTCGCAAAATCTTGAGCTTGCCTGCACAAACGCGACTTTTTATGTGCCATGACTATCCTCCAACTGACCGCGAAATTGCATTCGAGACTACCGTCGCAGAACAGCGGGCAAAAAATATCCATGTGCATGATGGCATCACAGAGGCCCAATTTGTAGAGATGCGCACCAAGCGCGATGCGACTCTTGAGATGCCCGTCTTGATCTTGCCTGCTGTGCAGATCAATATTCGTGCGGGCGAATTGCCGCCAAAAGAGACTAATGGAATCTCTTATTTGAAGATTCCATTAAATGCACTTTGAAGACACGCAATAAGTTAGGAGACTCGGCCGATCGCACAACTCACAAATGACTTTGCATTAGCCAGTCCTGCATCAAGTCCACTAACACTTCCATATTCTGGATAGCCCATAGACTTCAGCTTTGCAGCAATAGCATCTCGCTGTGATTCGTCCGCTGTAACACTGACCATCTGTAGATCACGGTCAATCACGATATTTGATAAACCATCAATTGCACTTAGCCCTTTGACAATTGACTTTTCGCAACCTCCACACTTGATGTTTTCAACATGGATTTGAATTTGATGCACTGTCATAGAAACCCCCTTTCAGAATTGTCAATTATTGAAGCAATGCTAAAAGGAATCCTTGATTTTTGTCAAAGGATCCGTACACTTCTGATTCCAACATCGCTGAAAATACAAAAATAATCCTTGCACCTAAGTAGCAAAACCCGGATTAGGCAAAACACCCTCTAACTTAGGCGTATTGAGTTTGCGAGAACCCACCCTGCCACCACTGGCTTTGAGCCACTGCTCTGCAATTTCCCAAACGGGCTTGAGGTTCTGGCTCTTAGCTTCTTCAGCCACCGGCGCCCAACCTGCTACTTTGTATTTTTTATTGGCATCTATCAGTTTGCCTTTCAATCGCATATCGCCAATACGGTTACCCATTTTTTCGTTTGGCCTACACACGTACTCCAAGCCACCCACACGCACCATGTCGCCACCTTGTTGGTAATAAGGGTCTGGGTTGAACAAGTTATCGCATACGTCTTCCAGAATGGTTTTGATGGTTTCACCAGTCATCTCGCTGACGGTCGCATATGAATAGGTAGTTGCTGTCATATCCATCAACCATTCAAGCGTAATCGCCTGACCTGGTAACAAAGATGTGCCCCAACGGAAGCCTGGTGAGAACGCCAAATCAGCACCTTGCACATCCATCAAGGCATCTAGCAATAACTGGTCACCTGTGCCATTGAAGTTGCCACGGCGATAGAGTGTGCCTTCGGTCACTGCGAGCTTTTCATTCAACTTAGCCTCGTAAGGTGCGCGCACTTTGGTGATCAATGCTTGCATCTCACTGTCAGCAGGCAACATATTGGCAAAGATGGGTAAAAGTTTGTAGCGGTAGTCGGTGATGCGCTTGTTCTTCACTTCAAAATCTAAAACGCCTAAGAACTTTCCGTTAGAGCCTGCGTTGGTAACAATGGTTTTACCCGCTTTGTTGCTTACCAATGTGGCGACAGGCATGCCGTCATGGGTATGGCCGCCCATGATGGCGTCAATACCACTCACACGACTCGCCATCTTCAAGTCGACATCCATTCCGTTATGCGACAGAAGGACCACGACTTGTGCACCTTTTGCGCGCACTTCGTCCACCATCTTTTGCATATTTTCATCTTGGATGCCGAATGCCCAGTCTGCCACCATATAGCGAGGATTAGCAATAGGCGTGTATGGAAACGCTTGGCCGATGATGGCGCAAGGCACGCCGTTCATTTCACGCATGACATAAGGTTTAAAGACTTGATCGCCAAAGTCTTGGGTTTTGATATTTTGGGCAACGAACTCAATTTTTCCGGCAAAGTCTTTCTCGACAATTTCTTTGACGCGGTCCATACCATAGGTGAATTCCCAATGGCCGGTCATCACATCGACACCCAATAACTTGCACGCGTCGACCATGTCTTGCGCATTTGTCCACAAAGATGTGGCAGAGCCTTGCCATGTGTCGCCGCCGTCTAACAACAGAGCGCCCGGCCGACTTGCGCGAAGACGCTTCACCAAAGTCGCTAAATGTGCAAAACCGCCAACTTTTCCATATCTACGCGCAGCAGTTTCGAAGTTGAGGTAGCTCATGCCATAGGCTTGTGCGCTGCCAGGTCGTATACCTGCTGTTTTCAACAAATGCTCACCCACCAGATGGGGCAAGTTGCCTTTCATATGGCCAATGCCTAAGTTGACGCTGGGTTCACGAAAGTAAATGGGCTTTAACTGCGCATGGCAATCTGTCATGTGCAGAAAAGAAACTTGGCCGAATTTCGGAATGTTGTAGAGACCATTGGCTGCTGTCGCTGCATCGGTCTGGGCATACGCATGCATATTGAGGCCTGCCACACTACCAGCACCAATAACTTGCATGAATTCGCGTTTGGTTAAATTCATATCAGCACCTACTTATTTATTTGTCATAAAAAAGCCGCAACCTCAAAAGAGATGCGGCTTTGGTTGAGATTATTTGTTGACGGGTGAAGCGGGGTCGAGAAGCAATGCCATCAAATGTTTGATCTGCATTTCCGTCAGTACGCCCTTGTGTCCAAATCTTGGCATGCTAGAGCAAGCGTTATAGGCACGTGGATTGTTGATCTTGCCCCATGTGTATTCAACAATGGGCTTAGATTCTGCGCTGTTAGGGTTGGCTACGCCGCGCATCTTGCCGTAGTTGTAGAGACTAGGGCCCAGGTTGCCATAAGACAACTCTTCTTTGCTGATTTGGTGGCAGTTGTAACAGTTGCCACCATTGGCTGCATCCGCCTTGTCAGTCCAAGTTTTGCCAGAACCGCTTTGGGCAATTTTTTCGCCTTCTTTGTAGTCACCTAAAAACTTTCCATCTGCTGGCGGCTTGATGGTTTGCATATTGCGCGCTTCAATGGCGGCAGCAAGCTTTTCATCAATAGTGGTGCCCGATTGGTCTGCTTGTGCGCACAAAAGATTGTCTTCATCAGGATTGACACGATCGAGCTGTGCCTGCCCTTGCGCGCGGAATGATCGGGCAATAATTTCTTTGGTCAATTTGTCCAAATCAGCACTAGAGGGAAGTGGCGTTGAACAGGCGGTTAGAAAACACACTGCAGCAGCGGCAAGGGGGAGAAGAAATTTACTTTGCATATTTATGATTCCTTAGCGCTTGATTGCAGGAGCGACGGTGGCGCCGCCTTTGCCATTCACGCCCATGTAGACGCCCAAAGCAATCGTGGCATCACTGCCAAATATTGGGTAAGGGAACCGTTGTTGGCGGTAGCAGTCGTTCAAGCGCAGCTGTGCGCCCCACATTTGTCCGTTGGACACGCGGTAGGCAGGCCAAGCGCCAAAACCATTTCCTGCGCCAGGATTTTTGGTGATGTTGGGTAAGTCTTGTAAGCGAATGCGTTTGTCATCTTGGGCATGGCAAGTGGCACAGGCGAAGTCGTGCGAGCCACCGCGCATGAAAAACAAGCGCTTGCCTACTTCATACATTTTTCGCTCTTCAATATGGGCTTGCGGAAGATTTAACTTCATGCCTTTGGATTCGGCAGCAATCCAAGTTGCAAGTGCAGTCACGTTGCTTTGTTCACCTCTACCAAACGGTGTGTTGGCAATTTCTTGTGCATCAAAGCCTTGCAACTCTTGCATGCAGGTGAGCAAGCGTGACTCCAAGTCTTGCACGCGGCCTGTATCGGCGAAGAAGCGGGGCAACTCTACCCATACACCTTTGAAGACACCAGGGCCCTTGCCTAAATCACACTTTTCTAAGCTGGCATTTTTAGGTCCGCGCTTTTGCGTCCACAGACCTTCACCTTTGGCCTCAAACAGATCGGCTGGGTTTCCGTCTTGCAGCATTTGCCGGTATTCGGCAATGCTGTCGGTGGATGATTTTTGTGCAAAGGCAATGATTGAAAGGCTAACAAGCCCCACAGCAAGCGCGATTTTTTTCATGCGTGTCTCCGTTATAGGCGTCAATTTTTTAAGTTACCGTCGCTTCATCACTGCGTGTATCGCCCTTGTTGTCTTTCCAGGTGATGCCTACTTTGTCACCAGCTTTAGCGCCTTTGATGGTGAACTGTAGAAATGGGTTTTTAGATACTGCGGGGCCCCATTCGGCAGTCATGACGGTTTTGCCGTTGAGTGTTGCAGTGACGTCTTGGATATGCCAAGCGGGAATAGTTTTTCCGTTTCCGTCTTTGCGTTGACCGGACTCCATTTCGTGGCTCATCAAAACACGGATAGTGGCTTTGTCGCCAGCTGCTTGTGCACGAATGCGCATTGGATCTGCCATGGTATGACTCCTAAATAAATTAATTAGTGATTAGCCGCCGCAGCCGCCAAGGGTTACTTTGACTTCTTTTTTAGCAAAGAAGGCTTTTCCATCATTGGTAATAGCGACGGCATAGACATCAGACGATTGCCCCATCTTGGCGCGCGTTGCAAAGTTGACTTCTACCTCTGGGCTCACATTAAACATGGCCACCAATGCGGAAGGATTTTTTTCAACCAATAGCAAAACGCGTTTCACATTGGGCAAAGAGGTGCTCGCGCCAAAAGGAACTACAGCGCCGTTTTCTGCGATGTCTGGACCGGTGATGGTGACGTCTTTGCTCTCTACTGGAACAGCGCCACCCATGGCTTTGATCGCTTCGTTGATGGTCTTGGCATCAAATGCGGCTTTGTCAAAAGCCTGCGCGTATTGGGGGAACAGGCCTGTAGCCGCCAATAGGCTGGCAACAGCAGCGCTGTGCTTGAGGGTCTCGCGTCGAGTTTGCATGGATGTGCTCCTATTGAATATCTAAGGGTTATTTTGCCCCACCGGCAGCCAGCCAGCTAGCAATGGTTTTGATGTCTGCATCTGGTGCACTTTGCGCTGGCATGGGGATGGATCCCCAAACGCCTGCACCACCAGATTTTATTTTTCCAGCCAAGTAGTCTACTTTGCCTGGATATTTTTTCGCCATGTCATTAAAACTTGGGCCTACAACTTTTCGGTCTTGTGCATGGCAGGCATTGCAATTGTGTTTTGCAAGAAGTGCTATAGCTGGATCTGCAGTCTTTGCTACGGACTTGATGCTTGATGAAGCCGGCGATGAAGCGCTAGCGCGATCTCCCAGCTTTTTCTCTGGCTGCAGTGTGTCGGCGCCCTTTTGTTGACCCACTATGCGGTTTTGTTCTGCCAAATTACCGTGGGCATTGCGTGCGTAATCGGGCAGCATAGAAGAGACTTTTATCTCTGGAATACAGTCTTTCATACATGCCACATTGGCTGTATCCGGTTTAGTCGAGCCGTTAAATTCTTTGCCAGGCCACAGGTTGTGCTGCGTTGTCATGCCATTGCGGTTAGGCATGCGCTTTTGTACCTCTGCAATATTTTTGTCAGACAACACAAAATTGTCTGGTACGACGTAAGCCAAGTTCAGCATGTACGCAGTTACTGCATAGACCTCATCGTGAGTTAGAGATTTCGGCGCAGTCCATGGCATGGCGCGGTTGATGTAGTCCCATAGGGTAGAGACCGTTGCCACTTTCATCATCGTGGTTCTGCCGGGAAAGTCGCGTCTAGTAAGGTTGGCGACACGTCCATTCTTGATGTCTTCTTGCGTGGTGCCACCTATCAAAGGGCTGAAGACTTCGTTGGATTCACCAAAAACACCATGGCACTGTGCGCACTTTAATTCCCACACATCTTGGCCTTGTAACACCGAGCCAGAACCAGGCGGAAGTCCCTTGAAATCAGGACGGACATCAATATCCCAGGCGGCGACCTCTTTGGTGGTCGCTGGTCGACCAATGCCTGGATACGCAACCGCCTGCGCAAATGTTCCAACAGCTGTCAACACTAACGCTGCCGTCAAAATGACTTTATGACACTTGTACATTTTTGACCTCGCCGTTTTCTTGTACCAGCCAAGACTGAATGGCGTTGTTGTGATAGATCGATCGGGTATCACGCACCGCACGCAACTGCTGGTAGGTGGGCTGCACAAAGCCCGTATCGTCTGTGGCGCGACTTTGGATGATGCCCGGCTTTCCATCCCACACCCAATCAATATTGAAGCGTGTCAGGGATTTGCTCAGCACGGGGGTCTCTAGACGCGCTTGTTTCCAATTACGTCCCCCATCCACACTCACATCTACTTTTTTCACCTTACCGCGGCCAGACCAAGCAAGACCCGTGATGTTGTAGAAACCTTTGTCCAGCAACACTTGCCCGCCAGAGGGTGTTGTCACAACACTTTTGCATTCTTGGATATTGGTGTACTGGCGATGCAAGCCATTGGGCATGAGGTCCATGTAATGCACCGCTTCATCTTTGGTTGCATACGGCATGTCTCCAACTTCAACACGTCTTAAATATTTAACCCAACTCACGCCTTGAATTCCAGGCACAACCAAACGCAAGGGATAACCGTTTTCAGGTCTGAGCATTTCACCGTTTTGCCCGTAAGCCACTAGCACCTCGCCTGAGGTGATGAGACTCATGGGAATGGTGCGCGTCATAGAGGAGCCATCGCCACCCTCAGCCAATACGAATTTGCCTTTTTTGAGATCGGCGCCTGCCAATTCAAGCAACTTGATCAATGGCACACCCGTGAACTCACTGCAAGACACCATCCCGTGTGTGTATTGAACAGTAGGCACTGCCACATTACCCCACTCCACCGCTGTATTGGCACCACATTCAATAAAGTGAAAGCGCGAAACAGAAGGCAAGCGCATGATCTCGTCCATGGTCAACACCATAGGCGTTTTCACGAGCCCATTAATCATGAAGCGATGTTTAGAAGGATCGATGTCCCACCAGCCTTGGTGGTGCCGCTCAAAATGCAAACCGCTTGGCGTCACGATGCCAAACAAAGATTGCAGGGGCGCAAAGGAAACCGAAGCCTGTGTTGTTTGCGTGAGTCCTGGGCTTTGTCGGCGCTGCACATTCACTTCGAATTGCGAGGGCTTGCCGTAACCGCCTTCTGCAGCAACACCCTGGCCCAGGCCTTTGGCATGCTCTGGCAAATTCAAAATATTGGGGTCGCCACCTTCGCTTGGTACGGGGTTACTTTGCGCCATGGCCAGAGGTACCGCCGCACCAGAAGCCGCAGCTGCAAAGGCTTGCCGAATGAAGTTACGGCGGCCACTTTTACTCTCCGCAATGACTGCACGAATACCATCGCGGTCTAAGAAATTTTCTGGAGCCTTTTGAATTCGTCCCGAGAGCGTTCTATCTGAAGCATCCACAGACAGTCCTTCCATTCCACATTTATATATCAACAACCACTAATATAATCGATCTCGAATTTAAAAAGATACGGGTTTACCAGTGCGCAAGATTCCGAGTTAACGGAACTTGTAATGTTTTAGGTTCAAAACAGCGGCCACTGCGTTGGTGTCTTCAGGGAAAAAACCTAAATTGAGTTCGGTATTGCAATATTCAACCATGCCACGCAATGCGCCGGCGTTGTTGATACGGCCAGTGGGTTTGTAGATGCTGTTTCCATCACCGCCAACACGGCGGATATGGCACTCTTTGCATTTGTTTTCAGCTAAAAATGTCTTCATATAAGGCATCCTAATTCGTGGGTATAAAAATTGATGTTTGAAGCGTCATGCTTTTTTAACTTTGCTTATGCGCAGCAACAGCTTGGCGTGCAACAAGCAGTTGCTCGTCCAAATAAGCCCCATAAAAGTCAGGCAAATACGCGCCCTTTAATCGCGCGGCCACCTCACGTCCTTGGTTGCCGAAAAACAGAACAGTGGGTGCAAGCTTGATGCCGTATTTGCGAACCCAAGTATCTTGCGTGCTCGTGGATCCATCGAAATCAACAATGGTTCGACTGTCACGCATATCGATCTGTACGATTTGTAAGCCTACGTCGCGTAGAGGATGCAAATAGTTTTCGCGCACCACTTTGCAAAAGGGACAACCATGCAAGCTCACCATGACGACCAATGGCTGCTTAGCTTGCAAAGCGATGGCCAACGCATTGGGCAATGAATCGGTCACGGGCAATGTGGCTGGTGCCGCCTGTGCGCCATTGACAATACTCAACAAAGATATTCCTGCCATGAGCTTTTGCACCAAAGCACGACGTTTTATCAACAGCTTCATTTGGATTCATGCTCCATGAGCAAATAGGTGTTGTATGCGTTCATGCGATTAGCAGGTTTGAAGAGTGGCATTTTCTCAAATTTAGACCAATCGGTTTTGGCATAAGCACTCTCAAAAGGCTCCATCTCATTAGCGGCACGCCCCATGGTTTCTCTCAAGTAGAGAAGATAGTCACGCGTCAGAGTCATATCACCTTTGGGGTCATTGGAGATAGGACCATGACCAGGTATCACCCATTGGGTATCAAAGGTGAGTAAATTTTGCAATGCTTCTATCCAGTGCTTGCTGTCTGCCTGCCCAACATAGGGAATACGGTTTCGAAAAACCAAGTCGCCCGCAAATAATATTTTTTTCTGCGGTAGATACACCACCAAATCTTCTGCCGTGTGCGAAGGCCCTACTGGTTGAATATCAAACTGAACGCCACCGACAGTAAAACTATGCGAACTGTTTAGCCAAACGTCTGCGGGGACAAGCCGTGTTTTTTCATCAATCCATGGCCACAATTCTTGGCGAGAGACCTCTAAACGTAAATTGGCAGTGTCTGAAAACAAATATTCGCGGGCAGCAGCATGCGCCACGATACGCGCACCAGCCTCTTTGAACACTTGCAGTCCATAAATATGGTCTGCGTGGTAGTGGGTTAATACCACCGTGTGTATGGGTTTCTTGGTTATTTTTCTTATCTCTGCCAAAAGCCTTCGTGCAAGCTCAGGGGAGCCTAATGCATCGACCACCACAACGCCAGCAGGTGTTACTACAAAACCGGCATTGGATATAAAGTTTTGATTCGCGGAGGAGCCCATCTCAGAGACTCCCTGCACATAAAAAACATGCGGGTCTACTTTTTTAAGCTGCATCAGCGGTTTGGCACTTACCGCTTTGCCTGCAACTTGGGCGTGCGCAATGAACCCGAGGCTAGAAAGCCATACAAACAAAAATACCAAACAACGCTGATGTATCGACCTATTCAAATCAATTCCTTGGGTAGGTTTAAAACTCAAAGAAATTTATGTGACCACACTACGACACGTTCTATTACTTTTCTTCCTGTAGCTAAGGGTGTGCAATTTCACTGTCGATAGCAATCTGCGTACACACCGCCCTACACAAAGTGACGACGCGCTCATTGATGATGCGGTAATAAATTTGCACCCCTTCACGCCGACGGCCCAAAATTTTGGCTTTGAAGAGGGTATTTAAATGTTGCGACATATTGGGCTGGGTGGTATCGATTTCCTCCAACAACTGCCCCACATTTTTTTCTTCTTCACATAGGCAATTGATGATTTTTAATCGCATGGGTGCCGACATCACTCGAAACGTTTCAGCCGCCAATTCAAACATCGCGTCCATCGAATCTTCCGGTTTTTTTGAACTGGTTTTTTTCTTCATAGCCTTGACACCCAACTTGGGTGGGTTAGCTTTTTGAATATTCTTTGTGCTCATATGGGTTGGCAATGTAACTCAATCTATCAATCCGCGAATACTTTCGCGTAAATCCACGGCCCATTCACGTCGACTGCGCCCTTGCGCCATTTCATTCGCGCCGTAATGCACTACCGCCAACAAAGGGGGCGCACACAAAGTGCGCCAGACAGAACCCAGCAAAGTGTCGTCCGCGTGGTAGCAAGGCGCAAAACTTCTCTCACCAGTGTGCGCCTCTAAAAACTGCAAGCCAATGGGTTGGATCGGTGCTTGTGCCACGATGGCCGCTTGCAACAAATTACCGTGAAAAGGCAGCAAGGTTTTGCCATCACCTGTTCCGCCTTCAGGAAACACTGCAAGCAGCTGTCCTTGCGCCAACGCATCTGCCATCTGGTGCACGACACGCATCGCATCGCGGTTGTTGGTGCGTTCGATAAACAAAGACCCACCGCCTGAGGTCAACACACCTAACAAAGGCCACGCGCGAATTTCAGATTTCGCGACAAAGCGGCAATGGCACGCTGCGTGCATCACCAAAATATCTAACCAAGAAATATGGTTGGCGGCCATCAACACTGGGCCTTTGCTAGGTTCGCCTTGGACGCGCACCGTGATTCCCAAGATAGACAGCATGCCTTGCGACCATTCTTCAACGGCCCTGGCGTGCTCTTGTGGTTCTAATGTATGAAATACCGTCCGAATACGCCAATAGCCATACACCACCCACAACAGCATCCGCACAAATTTAACGAATGCACGCAGGGTCTGCATAAAACAGAATATTTAGGCGGCGAAAGCCAAATGCCCATTCACCCAAGTAGCTTTGACGCGTCCGGGCAAAGCCATGCCACTGCGCGCAAAACCAAACGGCGTGTGTTTGCCTTGGCTGTGCAGACCATCGGAGGTGACTTGCCATTGCTCTTGCGGGTCAAACACCACGACATCGGCAACACCGCCCACTTGCAAATGGCCAATGCTTTTGGCATGCCCCAAGATACGCGCAGGCTGGGCAGTCACCACATCTAAAGCACGTAGCAACGGCACACCCGTTTCATGCGCCCATTTCAAGGAAAGACTGAGTAATAACTCCAAACCTGTAGCACCTGGTTCGGCTTCAGCGAAAGGCAATGCTTTGGCGTCAATGTCCACGGGCGAATGGTCAGACACCAAAACGTCTAAGGTGCCGTCTTTCAAACCATCGCGCAATGCATCGCGGTCTTTGGCTTGTCGCAATACAGGTGTCAATCTTGCGCAACTGTCGAAGTAACCGATATCGAGTTCGCTCAAATGCAAAGAGTTGATGCTGACATCTGCTGTGACTTTCAAACCTTCTTGTTTGGCCGCGCGAATCAAGGCAACGCCTTCTGCACTTGAAATACGACACAAATGCACACGCGCTTGGGTCGATCGCATCAAGGCGAAAATGGTGTGCAAAGCTATCGTCTCTGCCGCCACAGGCACACCGCTCAAACCCAAACGCGTGGCCAATGCGCCACTGGCAGCGACGCCTTTGCCCAAATGCAAATCTTGTGGGCGCAACCATACGGTGTAGCCATAGGTCGATGCGTATTGCAGTGCGCGTTGCAACACTTGGGTATCAGCCATCGGCACCTCCGCCTGGCTAAATCCAATACAACCTGCCTCCGTGAGTTCTGCCATCTCGGTCAGCACAGCGCCTTGCAAACCGCGTGTCAAAGCACCCAAGGGAAAGACGCGCGAGCGATGGAGTTTTTCTGCGCGGAAGGTGAGCATTTCAACCAAACCGGGTTCGTCCAAGACTGGATCCGTATCTGGCGGGCACACCAAGCTGGTCACACCCCCTGCCACTGCGGCTTTAAGTTCTGACTCCAACATGCCTTCGTGTTCGTAGCCAGGCTCACGCAAGCGCGCCTGCAAATCCACCAAACCAGGGGCCACGATGCAGCCTTTGGCGTCGAAAGTTTTTTCTGCGTGAAAACCTTCGGGAAGGAATGCACCTTTTTTAACGATTGCTTGAATTTTTCCAGCAGCTATCGCAATATCTGCCACCTCGTCCAAGCCAGAAGACGGATTGATGACACGTCCGTTTTGAATCAGTGACTTCATGCGTCATTCCCCGCGACGATGGACATCACCGCCATACGTACTGCAATACCAAAAGTGACTTGCGACAAGATCACACTTTGCGGGCCATCGACCACAGCCGAATCAATCTCGACCCCACGGTTGATCGGGCCCGGGTGCATCACGATGGCATCGGGTTTAGCAAGTTGCAACTTGTGCGGCGTCAAACCAAAGGCCTTGAAATACTCTTGGCTCGAAGGCAACAACGCACCGCTCATGCGTTCGTTTTGCAAACGCAGCATGATGATGACGTCACAGCCTTTGATACCTTCTTCTAAGGTATTGAAAACACGCACACCCATTTGGGTCAGATCATTGGGCACCAAGGTTTTAGGGCCTACTACCCGCACCTCGGCACAACCCAAAGTGGTCAGCGCGTGGATGTCAGAGCGCGCTACGCGTGAATGCAACACGTCGCCCACAATCGCCACCGTTAAATTACTGAAGTCTTTTTTGTAGTGGCGAATGGTGTACATGTCGAGCAAACCCTGCGTCGGGTGTGCGTGGCGACCATCACCCGCATTGATCACATGCACATGCGGTGCGACATGCTCTGCTATGAGATGTGGCGCGCCCGACTCGCTGTGGCGCACTACAAAAATATCGGCGGCCATGGCACTCAGGTTGGCAATCGTATCGAGCAATGACTCGCCTTTGCTGGCGGAAGAGCGCGCAATGTCGAGGTTAAACACGTCAGCCGACAAACGCTTGGCGGCAATCTCAAATGTCGTGCGAGTTCGGGTGCTGTTCTCGAAGAACAGATTGAACACGCTTTTACCGCGCAATAAAGGGACTTTTTTCACTTCGCGGTCGTTGACCGATACAAAATTGGCTGCGTGGTCCAAGACATGGGTGAGGATGTCGCGCGACAGGCCTTCTGTCGAAAGCAAATGGATCAGCTCGCCGTTTTTATTGAGTTGCGGATTTCGCTTGTAGAGCATGTCAGCCTTCCACCGAGAAAGTAAATCGTCCATCTGGCCCTTTGGCCAGCGCCAGCAACTGGTCTGCGGGTAGCGCAATACGCGCTGCAGCAAAGTCGGCTTGTACTGGTAACTCGCGCCCACCACGGTCGACCAACACTGCCAGTTGCACGCTGGCAGGTCGGCCGTAATCGAACAATTCGTTGAGCACCGCGCGGATGGTGCGTCCGGTGTAGAGCACATCGTCGAGCAAGATCACGTGTGCTGCATTCACTTCAAACGGCAGTTTGGTTTGGCCGCCGTCTGCCAAACCGCGCTTGGCAAAGTCATCGCGGTGCATCGCAGAAGAAATACTTCCCGCCTCACCAGAGAGATTTAGATCTTTTTGCAAACGGGTTGCTAACCATGCACCGCCAGAGGTGATGCCCACCAGCCGACTCGTTGGGGTCAACATGGTGCCTACCCCTTTGCACAAGGTTTGGTAGAGGCTTTCAGCATCTAAAGATAGGCGTCCGCTCATGGCAACTCCGCAAAAAATTGGTTCAGGATGATGCACGCAGACGCAGCGTCTGCATCTTTGGCGCCTTGGCTTAAGGCTTCGGTGGTGCTATAGCGTTCGTCGACTTCGAACACCTGCAAGTTAAATCGTCCATGCAGTTGACGACCAAATTTGCGCGCGCGCACCGTGTTTTCGTGCTCAGCACCATCTGGGTGAAAAGGCACACCGATGACCAAGGCATCGGGTTGCCACTCTTGGATACGCGCATCGATCTCGCGCCAACGCGCATCGCCTTGGACGTTGACAGTGGGAAGCGGCTGAGCTTGGCGCAATACGCGGCTACCAAAAGCTAAGCCAGTGCGTTGGGTACCAAAATCAAAAGCTAAAAACGATTGCAACTGGGCCGACACAGCGAGGGCCGTGGCGTTGCTCATGAATGTCCCGCCTCGGAAGACAGCATCCACGACTGCAAGCCCAACAAGCCCATGGCACGCTCGTAACGTTCTTCGATGGGCGTGTCAAAAATCACATCAGCGTCGGCACCGACTGTGAGCCAACTGTTTTCCGCCAATTCCGATTCCAACTGCCCTTCGCCCCAAGCGGAATAGCCCAGCGAAATCAATACTTTGCGCGGACCGGCGCCGGTGGAGAGGGCTTCTAAAACGTCTTTCGATGTCGTCATCTCCAAGCCGCCAGGGATCATCATGGTGGAGGCGTAGACCGACTCGGTCTTCAATGGGTTGGGGGCATCCTTTGCGGGTCCAACGGGTTGTCCCAAATCTAAGTTACCTTGGACAGGTTCTGCACCTGCTTGTAATGGGAAAGAGCCAGTTTGCGCATCGGCAAACATGGCCTCGTGCAAAACAAAGCCGCGTTCGGTGTGCACGGGGCCGCCCTTTAATACAGGCGCATTCAGTAAATCTGCTCGGTGAAGCGGCAGTTCTACCTTCTCAAACAAACTGCGCATCGACAAATCGCTGGGCTTGTTGATCACCAAACCTAAGGCACCGCGTTCGCTGTGTTCGCACAAATACACCACGCTTTTGGCAAAAGATGCATCCTCCAGCCCGGGCATTGCAATCAAAAAGTGATGCGTCAGGTTGATGGAGGCAGAATCTGCGGTCATTCTCTGATTTTAAAGGCTGAACATGACACGCTCCCCGCACCCCACCCAGCAAGTTGCTGCTGGACTGATGTGGTTTCGGCGCGACCTGCGCGCTTTTGACAATGCCGCACTCCACCATGCCTTGACCCAGTGCAAGCAAGTGCACTGTGTATTTGTGTTCGATAGCGACATCTTGGACCCATTGCCCAAGGCAGACCGCCGGGTGGAATTCATCCGCGAGTCTTTGGAGACGTTGGACTCAGACTTACAAGCCTTGTGCGCACAAAAAGGCGTCGGTTTGATCGTGCGCCACGGCAAAGCGGTGGAAGAAATCGCCCGCCTCGCCCAAGAACTCCATGTACAAGAAGTATTTGCCAACCACGACTATGAGCCCGCCGCCATTGAACGCGATGCCAAAGTGCGCGGCGCACTGGCCAATGTTGGCATCGGCTTGCAGACCTATAAAGACCACGTCATTTTTGAGCGCAGCGAAGTGCTGACCCAAATGGGCAAGCCCTACGGCGTGTTCACCCCTTATAAAAATGCTTGGCTACAAAAGTTGACGCCAGCACATCTAGAGGGCTACGCGATACAACCGCTTGCCAAGGCCTTGGCGCCAAGACCCAAGAATTTGCAGCTACCCGTTCCAAGCCTGGCAGACATTGGTTTTGAGACAACTAACTTAAAGCAACTGGCGGTTCCCACCGGCAGTGCCGGCGGCCAGATATTGTTTGAAGATTTTTTTGACCGCATGGACCGTTATGACGAAGCCCGCAACTTTCCTGCGGTCAAAGGGCCTAGTTATTTAGGCGTGCATTTGCGATTTGGCACTGTGTCTATCCGCGAACTGGCGGGCGTGGGCTACCAACGCATGTTGGCGGGCTCCAAAGGCGCAGAAGTGTGGTTGTCAGAATTGATTTGGCGGGAGTTTTACCACCAGATCTTGCACCACCACCCGCATGTTGTGAAGTCTGCTTTTAAACGCGAATACGACGCCATTCGCTGGGAACACGGTAAATTAGCCAAACAACGTTTTGACGCATGGTGCGAAGGCCGCACCGGCTATCCGCTGGTCGATGCCGCCATGGCCCAAATCAACCAAACAGGATATATGCACAACCGCTTACGCATGGTGGTCGCCAGCTTTTTGGTGAAAGACCTAGGCATCGATTGGCGTTGGGGTGAGCAGTATTTCGCCACGCATTTGAACGACTTCGATTTGGCAGCCAACAACGGCGGCTGGCAATGGGCGAGTTCCAGTGGCTGCGATGCCCAACCTTACTTTCGCATCTTTAATCCCATCAGCCAAAGTGAAAAGTTTGATGCGGAAGGGAAATTTATTCGCC
>RFTR01000110.1 GCA_009923345.1 Betaproteobacteria bacterium | reverse complement strand
GTGAGTAATTTAACGGGAGTGATTGCCTGTTTGTGTGCCCTAGGACATCGTTTAGACGATGTGGCGCAAGCTTGTAGGAATCTACCTGCTATTCCCGGACGTATGGAATTACTTGGCGTGGCGGGGGACCCTTTGGTAGTGGTTGATTTCGCACACACGCCAGACGCGATTGAAAAAACATTGCGTGCATTACAGCCCTTGGCAGCGTTACGCGGTGGAGACATGATTTGCGTATTGGGGTGTGGCGGCGATCGCGATAAAAGTAAACGCCCATTGATGGCTGCCGCGGCTGAAATGTATGCACAACAGATTGTCTTGACCAGTGACAACCCGCGCAGCGAAGACCCCACGGCCATATTGCAAGATATGTATGCGGGCTTAAAAGAACCGCAGTTCGCACGCACAGTTGTCGATAGGGCGCAAGCCATAGCAGAGGCAGTCCAACATGCGCGTCCAAACGATCTGGTGTTGATTGCAGGCAAAGGGCATGAAACTTACCAAGAAATACTGGGAGTGAAGTATCCATTCAGCGACCAATCGCACGCACAACAAGCGATTCTCCACAGGAGTATGCATGTCTGATATGCGCCTGCGCTTGAGCGATGCTGCTAAGTGGGTGGAGGGTGCGCGCATCCAAGGGGATGCATCGGTGTTTATTGAGCGCGTGCATACCGACAGCAGAACTGTGCAGGTGGGTGATTTATTTGTCGCTCTTCAAGGTGAGCGCTTCGATGCCCATAATTTCTTACAGCAAGTTAGCCATAGTGGCGTGAGCGCTGCCATGGTGGCTTCTGAAAAAGCAGATCCAGATTTGCCATGCATAGAAGTCCCAGATACGCGCGTCGGACTAGGTCAATTAGCCAAAGGCTGGAGACGCCAAATGCATCTTCCTGTGATCGCCGTCACAGGATAACGAGATTGGCGTTCCACAAACTGTTTTGCGCTTGCGTAAATTTCACCGTGGCGCTGTTATTGAGTTGGGTATGAACCATCCTGGTGAAATTGCTAGTTTGGCTGCGATTGCACAACCCACCGTGGCAGTGGTGAACAACGCGCAACGCGAACACCAAGAATTCATGGCTAGCGTAGATGCAGTCGCGCAAGAAAACGGGGCTGTCATTTCTGCACTGCCTTTAGATGGCGTTGCAGTCTTTCCAGCGGACGATGACTACACAACCCTGTGGAAAAAACTAGCAGGTGGTAGAGCATGCATGACTTTTGCAATGCATACATCGCAAGAACACACAACGCAGGCAGATGTCGCCTTAACCCATGCCAATTGGCTAGGCGACCATTGGTCATTAGACGTAAAAACACCCCAAGGCAACTTCAATACCCAATTGCATTGTGCTGGTCGTCATAACGTTAGCAACGCATTGGCTGCCATCGCTGCAGCATTGGCGGCAAACATTACCTTAGAAAAAATCGCCCAAGGATTGGCGCAGTTCGAGGCGGTCAAAGGCCGCTCACGTGCGTATGTGGTGAATATCGCGAATAGGCAAGTCAATGTGGTGGATGACTCCTACAACGCCAACCCAGATTCTGTCAAAGCGGCCATAGATTTGTTGTCCGAACTACCCAAGCCGCAAATGTTGGTATTGGGTGATATGGGTGAAGTAGGCAATCTAGGTCCAGAGTTTCACAACGAAGTTGGTCTTTATGCGCAGCAGAAAAATATTGATAGCGTGTTGTGTTTAGGTGAACTAACAACCCACGCTGTGCAAGCGTGTGGAACACGTGCACAACACTTTGGTGATATTGATGCACTAAATCTTCAATTAAGCCAAGCGCTGCCCAAGATGGCCAGCGTACTGGTCAAAGGTTCGCGCTTCATGAAGATGGAGCGCGTGCTAGAAGCTATTACAAAACAATCAGAACAACACCCGCAGGAGACCACGCCATGCTGATCACTTTGGCGCAATGGTTGCAAGGTCTATCGCCCGAATTTGGATTCTTTCGGGTGTTTCAGTACATCACTTTCCGCGCTGTGATGGCTGCCTTGACCGCTTTGCTTATTGGCTTATTTGCCGGTCCTGCAGTGATCCGACACTTGGTATCTTTAAAAATTGGCCAACCCATCCGTGACTACGCCATGCAATCGCATATGGTGAAAACGGGTACACCCACGATGGGCGGTGTATTGATTTTGATCGGTATTGGCACCTCCACTTTGTTGTGGGCAGATCTCACCAACCGATTTGTTTGGATTGTGATGCTCGTCACTTTTGGTTTTGGCGCAATTGGTTGGGTCGATGACTGGCGCAAAGTTGTGCACAAAGACCCTGAAGGCATGCGTTCGCGCGAGAAATACATGTGGCAATCCATGATTGGATTGGTAGCGGCTTTGTATTTGGTGTTTAGTATTTCGGAAAGCAGTAATTTACGCGTGCTCGAGTTGTTTTACTTGTGGGTGCAATCGGGTTTCGATGTGAATTTACCGCCCAAAGCAGGCTTGTTATTGCCCTTCATGAAAGAGGTGAGTTACCCCTTAGGCGTTTTTGGATTTGTGATCCTGACCTATCTCGTGATTGTGGGTTCTAGTAACGCAGTCAATTTGACGGATGGATTAGACGGACTCGCCATCATGCCTGTGGTGATGGTGGGTTCTGCGTTGGGCGTATTCGCCTACGTCACAGGCAGCTCGGTCTACTCCAAGTACCTGATATTTCCGTATATCCCAGGTTCTGGTGAATTGATGATTTTTTGCGCTGCTATGGCAGGTGCGGGCTTGGCATTTTTGTGGTTCAACACCCATCCGGCCCAAGTGTTCATGGGCGATGTAGGTGCATTGGCATTAGGAGGCGCATTGGGCACGATTGCGGTGATCGTGCGCCAAGAAATTGTGCTGGCCATCATGGGTGGAATATTTGTGGTGGAAGCGCTGTCTGTGATGTTGCAGGTGGCCTACTTTAAATACACCAAGAAAAAATACGGCGAAGGCCGACGTATTTTGAAGATGGCGCCTTTGCACCACCATTTTGAAAAATCAGGTTGGACCGAAACACAAGTGGTGGTCCGGTTTTGGATCATCACTATGCTCTTGTGCTTGGTGGGCATGTCTACTTTGAAATTACGGTAAACATTCAATGCGCGCACTACAACAACTCTCTGTGCTTGTCTTGGGTCTAGGTGACTCAGGACTTGCCATGGTGCGTTGGTGCATCCGTCATGGCGCAGATGTAGTGGTCGTAGACACGCGCGAACAACCACCGCATCTGGCACAGCTTAATGAAGAGCATCCCAGCGTGGTGTTCAAGCATGCGCCATTCGATGCGTCTTTGGTAGAGGGGCAGCCAATTCGAGCGGTCTTCAAAAGCCCTGGTTTAACGCCTGAAGCGGTGGCGCCCGTATGGCAAGCAGCAAAAACAGCAGGTTTATGGGTGGGCACGGAACTCACCTTGTTTGCACAAGCTTTGGAAGAATTAAAAACAGATGCGCAATACGCACCACACGTCTTAGCGATTACTGGCACCAACGGCAAAACAACGGTCACTGCCTTGACCGGCCAATTGTTAGAGCGTGCTGGACTTCGTGTAGCAGTGGCAGGAAATATTGGCCCCACATTGCTCGACACCTTATCGGTTGCGATGGACCAAGAGAAGTCTGAGTGGCCACAAGCGTGGGTGCTGGAGTTGTCAAGTTTCCAACTCGATCAAGTAGACACATTTGCACCGACTGCAGCGACTGTGCTGAACGTGACCCAAGACCATTTGGATTGGCATGGCGATATGCAAGCCTATGCACAAGCCAAAGCGCACATCTTTGGCCAACATGCTTGTATGGTGTTAAACCGCGACGACGCACAAGTGATGGCCATGCTGCCTGCGCCCGTCGTTAAAACCAAAGCAAGCAAGCAAACCCCACGTGAAGTGATGCGATTTGGCGCTGATATGCCCACGCAAAATGGTGATTGGGGACTAGAGACTGTCAATGGCATGACTTGGTTGGTACGTGCATTGGACATAGATGACACCAAGAGGTCACGCGTATCCTCAGAATCTGACATCTACATCCAACGCCTATTGCCAGTAGATGCCTTGCGTATCCGCGGGCGCCATAACGCACTCAATGCCATGGCGGCGTTGGCATTGGCGAGTACAACGGGTGCGCCATTGGCTGCCATGTTGTATGCCTTGCGCGAATACCGTGGTGAACCCCACCGTGTGTCGTCTATCGCCGTTTTGCAAGATGTTGAATACATCGACGACAGTAAAGGCACCAATGTGGGCGCTACTGTCGCAGCTATCAATAGCGTGGGGGCAGATCGTCGCATCGTGTTGGTATTGGGCGGCGAAGGCAAAGGGCAAGATTTCTCACCATTGCGTGTACCCATTCAACAATTTGTCCGCTCCATCGTATTGATTGGAAAAGATGCAGCCGAACTGCGTCAGGTATTGCAAGGGACAGGGGTGCCCATGCATGATGCTGCAAGCTTAGAAGACGCAGTCAAGCAGTGCCAACGCTTAGCCCAGACGGGGGATGCCGTGTTGATGTCACCAGCTTGTGCAAGCCTCGATATGTTTAAAAACTATGTGCACCGCGGCGAAATATTCGCACAAGCGGTGCAAGGCTTGGCACTCGATTTAGGGTTAGAGCTAGATGTCCATGGAGGCGTGCAGCTATGAACGGACTGATGGCACGTCTTCCGCTGGGTCTGCCTGTGCGCTGGCTTCAAGCGCTGCGTGCCATGCTGGGCGCACGACCTCAAGCTGAATTCGACGAATTACCCGTGCGTGTGCATGGAACAGAGTTCACCCGAACAACGGCTGCGCCCGTCCATGTCAAAGGCTTTGACCAACCTTTGGTGTGGGTCACATTTAGTTTGCTGATGATCGGTTTGGTGATGGTGTATTCCGCTTCCATCGCATTGCCAGATAACCCGCGCACTGGCGGACATTACTCGTCCACCCATTTCTTATTCCGCCATACGATTTCTCTGATTGTGGCGTTCGTTGCAGCAGTGGTTGCTTTTCAAATTCCATTGAATACATGGGAGCGTATTGGTCCATGGGTATTTGTGGCGTCCATCGTTTTGCTGATCGTGGTACTCATTCCTTATGTAGGCAAAACCATCAATGGCGCACGCCGTTGGATCAGTTTTGGTTTTATTAATTTTCAACCTTCTGAATTAGCGAAGTGGGGCGTGTTGTTGTATGCCGCTAATTACATGGTGCGCAAAATGGAAATCAAAGAGCAGTTCTTTGCAGCGGTGTTGCCTATGGCTGCTGCAGTAGCCGTTGTTGGGGGCTTGTTGCTGGTAGAGCCAGATATGGGTGCATTCATGGTGATCGCCGTCATTGCGATGGGCATCTTGTTTTTGGGTGGCGTGAACGCTCGGATGTTCTTGGTGATGTCATTCTTGATTGCCGGTGTGTTTGTTCTGATCATTGCTTCGTCTGAATGGCGACGCGAACGCATCTTTGCCTACCTCGATCCCTGGAGTGCCACCAATGCGATTGGTAAAGGCTACCAGCTGACCCATTCTTTGATCGCGATTGGAAGAGGTGAAATATTTGGTGTGGGTTTAGGTGGCAGTGTGGAAAAACTACATTGGTTACCTGAGGCGCACACTGACTTTCTATTAGCCGTGATTGGTGAAGAGTTTGGATTTGTTGGCCTGGTGGTGATCATCGGTTTGTTCATGTGGTTAACCCGTCGAATCATGTACATCGGTCGCCAAGCTATTGCCATGGACCGTGTATTCGCTGGTTTGGTGGCGCAGGGGGTTGGCATTTGGGTCGGCTTTCAGTCGTTCATCAATATCGGGGTGAATCTCGGTGCATTGCCGACGAAAGGTTTGACGTTGCCATTGATGAGCTATGGTGGTTCGGCCATCTTGTTGAACTTGGTAGCGATTGCAGTGGTCTTGCGTGTGGACTTTGAAAACCGCGTGCTGATGCATGGAGGGCGGTTATGAAAACGGCACTCATCATGGCTGGTGGAACGGGTGGGCATATTTTTCCCGGCTTGGCCGTGGCGCACCGTTTGCGAGAGCGGGGATGGAATGTGCACTGGTTGGGAGGCCCAGCTCCAAGCATGGAAAGTCAGTTGGTCCCACCGCACGGGTTTGACTACGAACAGATCCAGTTCTCGGGTGTGCGGGGTAAGGGGTTCATGACCTTATTCACCTTGCCATTCACTTTGCTACGTGCGTTATGGCAAAGCGTGCAAGTGTTGCGCCGCATCAAACCTCACGTCGTATTGGTGCGCAATCTGTATTGACAACTTTCCCAGATGTATTGAAAAAAGCACAGTGGATTGGAAATCCTTTGCGTGAAGCATTTGTCAAACAAGCGCGCCCAGCGGAGCGCTTAAGCAAGCGCCATGGACCTTTGCAATTGTTGATCGTGGGTGGCAGCTTAGGCGCACAAGCACTCAACACAGTTGTGCCACAAGCTTTGGCTTTGATGTCAGAATTTCGTCGTCCTGTAGTCATCCACCAAAGTGGTGCTAAGCAAATAGATGCATTGCGTGCAGCGTATGAACAAGCAGATGTGCAAGCCACGTTGACACCGTTTATTGAAGACACTGCCCAAGCCTTTGCCCATGCCGATGTGGTGATTGCGCGGGCTGGAGCAAGTACAGTCACAGAATTAGCGGCGATAGGTGTAGCCGCTATTTATGTGCCTTTCCCCCATGCGGTGGATGACCACCAAACTACCAATGCAAAATTTGTTGTCGAT
>RFTR01000109.1 GCA_009923345.1 Betaproteobacteria bacterium | reverse complement strand
CGTAATCCTGAACCGATCAAAATTTTCTTAACGCCTTTGAGCTCCCGTGCGCGTCGGTACATGTGGATCAATGAGCTGTGGTCGGTATTGAGGTTTTGGCAAATTCCTGGGTAAACACAACTCGGCTTTCGGCAGGCAGCTTCAATCTCTGGGCTTTTACAGCCAATGCGATACATATTGGCTGTAGGCCCGCCTAAGTCAGAAATGACCCCCGTGAAGCCTGGCACCTTGTCGCGTATGTCTTCAATCTCGCGGATGACAGAGTCTTCGCTTCTGCTTTGAATAATGCGTCCTTCATGTTCTGTGATCGAGCAAAAAGTACAACCCCCAAAACAACCGCGCATGATGTTGTGCAGGAATTTTGGTGTCACCGTCGTGGCTACCGTTTGCATCGGCATAAACCGGATGTGGACTTCTGGCGTAGGGCAAATCAAACACCAAATCCATTTCAGCCGTTGTCAAAGGAATCGGCGGAGGGTTGACCCAGACATCGCGCGCAGTCGAACCTTCACCATGGGCTTGAACCAAACAACGCGCGTTGCCTGGATTAGTCTCTAAATGCAAGACACGGTTGGCATGGGCATAGGTAACCGGGTCAGATTTCACCTGCTCATAACTCGGCAAACGAATAACGCTTTTGTCTCTTGGTGGGACTTTGAGCTTGCCTTTGCCTTGCAGACCTGGCAGATTGGGGTTGTCCACAAACTTAATGGGTTGTGGCTTTTGATCGAGAAGTCTCCCAGCAACCTGTTGTTGATTGGCCGCATCTGCAACCGCTTGCGCCTCGTCTTCACGGGCACAGCTCTGTCCTTGTTGCTTGGCCACTTCACTAACCATGAGGTAAGGATTGACATGCGCCTCTACCCTACCCGGTTCATCGATATTGGATGAGTCAATTTCAAACCAACCCTCTGGCGTTTGGCGCCTTACAAAGGCAGTGCCACGCACATCGGTGATGTTTTGAACGGGCTCTTTATTGGCTAGGCGGTGCGCAATGTCAACAATGGCACGCTCTGCGTTGCCATACAACAGCAAGTCACATTTGCTGTCGACCACGATAGAGCGACGCACTTTGTCAGACCAATAGTCGTAATGCGCGATACGTCGCAGCGATCCTTCAATGCCTCCCAAAATAATGGGTACATCGCTGTAAGCTTCTTTACAGCGCTGGCTGTACACCAAGGCTGCGCGGTCTGGCCGCTTGCCGCCAATATCACCCGCCGTATAAGCATCATCACTTCTGATTTTTCGATCAGCCGTGTAACGGTTGATCATCGAATCCATATTGCCAGCAGTCACACCGAAAAATAAATTGGGTTTGCCTAATACTTTGAAAGGGTCAGCACTTTGCCAATCTGGCTGCGCAATGATGCCAACGCGAAATCCTTGGTTTTCCAACATGCGACCAATCACTGCCATACCAAAACTAGGATGGTCGACGTAGGCGTCCCCCGTCACGATGATGATGTCGCAACTATCCCAACCGAGTTGCTGCATTTCATCGCGACTCATCGGCAAAAATGGCGCCGTACCAAAGCGAGCCGCCCAGTACTTGCGGTAACTGCTCAGTGGCTTGGCATTTCTCGGGAAAAAAGAGACGTCTGTATAGGCGTTCATAAGGTTCGTCATTAACCCTCAAGTGTACGGGTAAGCCCTTGAATGCGTATTGGCAGGGCTTTATTTCTTGGGCTCTTGATGGCCACCAAACTGCTTGCGCATAGCAGACAACATTTTGTCGGCAAATGTACTCACTTGGCGCGAGCGAAAACGCGCAAACAAAGCAGCTGACAACACGGGAACTGGAACAGCCTCTTCAATCGCAGCATTGATAGTCCATCTGCCTTCACCAGAATCTTGGACATGCCCTGAATAAGAAGCCAGCTCTGGATCTTCCGCCAAGGAAATAGCCGTTAAATCTAATAACCACGACGACACCACACTTCCTCTGCGCCATAACTCAGTGATGTCGGCCAAATCTAATTGGTAGCGTCTTTCAGCCGGAATACTCTCTTGCCCAACCCCTTTGAGTACATCCATGCCTTCCGCATAGGCTTGCATCAAACCATATTCAATGCCGTTATGCACCATCTTCACAAAATGGCCCGAACCAGCAGGCCCTGTGTAGAGATAGCCTTCCTCGGCTGTTGAGGCTTTGCCTTCCCGCCCAGGTGTGCGTGGAATGTTTCCAATTCCTGGGGCCAAAGATTTAAAAATGGGGTCCAGGTGGATAGCGGCGGATTGGTCGCCACCAATCATCATGCAGTAGCCTCGGTCTAAACCCCAAACGCCGCCACTGGTACCCACATCTAAATAACGTATACCTTTGGCCTTCAGCATTTGCGCGTGGCGCACATCGTCTTGAAAGTTAGAGTTGCCACCATCGATCAGTATGTCGCCAGCTTCTAAGAGTTCGCTCAACTCAGAAATCGTACTTGCGGTAATCTCCCCCGCAGGCAGCATCACCCATATGGCACGCGGTTTAGGCATTTGTTCGACCATATGCGACAAACTTTTGCTGGGAGTTGCGCCTTCTTTTGCCAATTGCGCGACGTTGTCTGGGTTCACGTCATAGACCACCGATGCATGACCGTGCTGGATCAATCGCCGCACAATATTGCCGCCCATTCGGCCTAAACCAATCATTCCTAGTTGCACGTTTTCTCCAAGTATTATTTTTAAAAGTGCACTGTATCTGCAAAGCAGAGACATATGCTTGTTCTTATGTCTACGCCATAGCTTCCACTATCGCTTGGTCACCCCACAAATGCGAAACCACATGTTGTACGTGAGCAACTTCGCCCGTTGTGAAAAATCGCGTCGTTCCAATGGTGTTTGCACCCGTTCGGCGGTTGTCACCTAAACGTCTAACCAACTCAGTAGCCACCGCAACTGCAGGGTCGATCAGAGTAACTCCGTTACCCACAATGCGCTGTAAGCTGTCTCGCAAAAAGGGGTAGTGCGTGCAACCCAGCACCAATGTGTCCACCCCTTGTTCCATCAAGGGTTCCACAAATTGGCGGAGCAAGGCTTCCGTTTGCAGACTATGTAAGTCAGCTTGTTCCACTGCCTCCACCCAGCCTGGACACGCTTGCAACAAGATGCGCTTATCCGCACCATGCTCTTGACATAAACGCGCTACGCTTTCACTTTGCAAGGTTTGGGTGGTAGCCAGAACGCCCACAACACCTGACCGCGTGTTGTTTGCTGCTGGTTTGATAGCCGGTTCAATTGCAACCACAGGAATATGGGTTTGCTCGCGTAAGTAGCGGATAGCTACCACTGTGGCGGTATTACAAGCCACTGTGATGGCCTTCACGCCAGAAGATGCCAACCAATTGCCAATCATCAAAGTTCGCTGCGTTATGTATGCCTCTGACTTATCTCCATAGGGTGCGTGGCCTGAATCGGCCACATACACTAAATTCTCTGCAGGTAAGGCATCATGGATAGCGCGCAATACCGACAAGCCTCCCACTCCGGAATCGAATACGCCAATAGCATCTGCAAAAAGCTTAGAGGAATGAATAGGCGAAGACATAAGACTTATTTTCCTCGATTCACCATTTGGTCATCGATTTGTTTGCAAATTGCATTTTCTAAGTTGTTTGCAATTATTATGAAACCTATGCAACACCCGAATTCCCAAAATTTCTATGACATCATTATTTTTGGTGGCGCTGGTGATTTGTCTTTCCGCAAATTGCTGCCAGCACTCTACATGGCCCATGCCAATGGAAAATTAGAAGCCGATACCCGCATTATTGGTATCGGAAGACAGTCTTGGAATCGCAAACAGTATTTGGACTTTATCAACGAACAGTCACCGCCTTTTATTCAAGCGAACGCATTCAAACAAGATGATTGGCAAACTTTTTTAAGTCGCTTGCAGTTTGTGTATCTCGATCTCACTAGCACAGGTGACTATGCAAAACTCAAAACAGTCTGCCATGAACCACGCATGCGAGTTTTTTATTTGGCGACTGCGCCTAGTTTGTTTACCCAGATTTGCGCTAATTTGTCGCAAGCAGGCTTGGTAGATAAGCAATCGCGTGTCGTGCTAGAAAAACCTTTAGGCACAGACCTCGCATCTGCGCAAGCTATCAATACGCAAGTTTCTCAATATTTTGCAGAACAGCAGATCTACCGCATCGACCACTATTTAGGCAAAGAAACTGTTCAAAACCTCATGGTACTGCGGTTTGGTAATGCGATTTTTGAACCCTTGTGGCGTGCCCCTTACATCAAGAGCGTCCAAATTACCGTCGCTGAAACCGTTGGCGTGGGAAGTCGCGCTGGGTTTTATAACAGCGCTGGGGCTATGCGCGATATGGTGCAAAACCACTTGCTTCAGCTGTTGTGCATTGTGGCGATGGAGCCTCCCATCTCTATGGACGCTGATGACGTTCGTGACGAGAAAGTCAAAGTACTGCGCTCACTACGCAAGATGGACTTGAGCGATATCAAACGCGATACCGTGAGAGGTCAATATACAGCCGGCAACAGCGAAGGACTGGCTGCAAAAGGCTACCGTGAAGAAGCTAACGTACCTCCCGACAGCCGAACCGAGACATTTGTCGCATTAAAAGCGCATATCAACAATGCACGTTGGGCGAACGTGCCGTTCTTTTTACGGACAGGAAAGCGCTTACAAAAAAGACACTCTGAAATCATCATTGAATTTTCTGAACAACCCTTTTCCATATTTGGCAGTGTTTCACAACAACCGAATCGACTCATCATTAGCCTGCAGCCAGAGGAATCTATCCAACTACAAATGATGGTGAAGGAGCCTGGGTCCGGCATGAATATGAGCCCCGTAAACTTGGGGCTTGATTTGCAACTCTCTTCCGATAAGCGTCGCGCTGAGGCTTATGAACGACTATTGATGGATGTCATCAAAGGTCGTCTGACACACTTTATGCGCAGAGACGAACTAGAAGCTGCATGGACTTGGGTAGAACCTATCTTGCATGGTTGGGAAACTCTGGATGAGAAACCACGCGAATATCCTGCTGGGAGTTGGGGGCCTGCTGCTTCGTCTGCCTTGATGGCGCGTGAAAATCTTTGCTGGTTTGAGGAAAACTAAAAACCTTAGAACAACAGGTTGCCCCGCCTAAAATACCCAGATGCCAACGTTTATTCCACCGCAACAGCGTAAAGCTTGGACAGCACTTGCAGCGTTGCCGGGCGCCACATCAAACCATTTACGAGATCTGCTTGGTGACAAAGATCGTCAAACCCGTATGCAAATTTCTGCGGCAGGCATCACGCTGGACTACTCACACCAGAGAGTGAATACAGATGTGATGGCGCAACTCTTGGCCTTGGCTGATGAGTCTCATGTCAAAGAACAAGCCCTCGCTATGTTCCATGGTGAGGCCATCAACCAAACTGAGAACCGTGCTGTTTTACACGTGGCATTGCGTGGTAGTCACACGCCCAATCCTCCTTGGGGCGAGGCTATTTCTTCGCAAGTTGCCGCTGAGTTATTGCGTGTCTGCCTTTTTGCAGAAAAAGTCCGTTCAAGAGCACTACTGGGTTTTAAACAAACGCCAATCACCGACGTTGTGAACTTAGGGATTGGCGGCTCCGATTTAGGCCCACGTATGACCACGGGTGCGTTGGTCAACCAGACGCAACCGTTGGGCGGTCACCCAGTCAAAGTGCACTATGTATCGAATGTGGATGCATGGAGTTTGTTCACCACCTTACAAAACTTAGACCCATCGCGCACGGCCTTTGTGGTGCAAAGCAAAACATTCACCACACAAGAGACCATGACCTTGCTGGCATCGGCCAAGCAATGGTTATTGGATGGGGGCTGTCCTGATGCACAACTCCATCAGCATCTGGTTGCTGTGACCGCCAGTCCAGCGATCGCGGCAACCCACGGATTTAAGCCTGACCATATGTTCGAGTTTTGGGACTGGGTGGGCGGCCGCTATTCGATCTGGTCGGCTATTGGTCTTCCTTTAGCAATTGCCATTGGTTCATTTGGATTCCAAGAATTGTTAGCAGGTGCACGCGCCATGGACGAGCACTTTTTAAACGCTTCGCCTGATAAAAATATGCCATTAGTCTTGGCACTCATGGATGTATGGAACACGAATTTTTTAGGTGCCTCAACCCACCTCATTGCCCCCTACGCTGCAGCCCTTAATAAATTTGCCAGCTTTCTACAGCAAATGGAAATGGAGTCCAATGGAAAGGGCACGCATATAGATGGATCAAAAGTGGCCATCAAAACCGCACCTTTGGTTTGGGGCAGTCTTGGTATTGATGGGCAACACGCCTATTTCCAATTGATACACCAAGGGACACACTTGGTCCCCATTGACTTTATTGGATCGCGTGAAGAACACACGCCACTACCCTTGGCAGCAGAGCACCACCGTGTGGTGATGCTCAATATGCAAGCCCAAGCCCAAGCTTTAGCAATGGGGCGAACTGAAGACGAAACACTAAAAGTGCTTCTACAAAGCGGTTTCTCTTCTGAAGAGGCACTCCGTTTGGCACCACATCGCAGCTACCCTGGCAATATTCCAAGCAGCACCGTTTGGATGGATGCCCTCACACCGAGAACTCTTGGCGCACTGATTGCTCTGTATGAACACAAAGTGTTTTGCCAAGCGGCGATTTGGGGCATTCATGCATATGACCAATGGGGCGTAGAGCTTGGTAAAACGATTGCCAAAGAAATTGAAACCCGACAATGAGTGGCGCTAATGAGTGAAGTGCCAGCGGTGCGCAATGCACCCACAAGTAACGCAGATCTTTTTCTCTCCTTCAACTGGCTCGCAC
>RFTR01000108.1 GCA_009923345.1 Betaproteobacteria bacterium | reverse complement strand
TGTCGGCGCGGTAGTGCAATACACAAGCGTTGGCGCCAGCTGCGACGATGGAGGTGTAGGCGGGAAACTGCGAGCCATGTTGTCTGAATTCGTGCAGGAGTTCTGCTTCCAAATGGTATTCGCGTGCATCTTGTCCGCCGCGCAACATACGAGCGCTGGTTTGCATGGCGCGGATGTGGGCTTGTGCGCTGATCTGCGCAGCGCGTCGCATGGTGTCTTGTTCGTGTGCGTCTTTGACTAAGCGCATGTCATCCAGCGGCCCGCAGAGGTCGCGTTGTTCTGCTGGGCATTGCACGCCAAAACGAACGCGCGAGCGCACGCTGTTGAGCCATCCGTCGATTTGGCCCTCCAGCCCTTTGTGGGTGGCAAAGGGGTACCACACGCTTTGCTGGTTTTCCAGCAGTTTGGGCATGTGCGTGTCTAGTTCTTTGATGGACAAAGCCGCATCTACGCCTAGTGTTTGAGGCGCGGCTTCAGGGCCTAAGCGGTAGCCATCCCAAATTTCGCGTTCCAAGTCTTTGGGCTGGCAAAACAAGGTCGTTTTTCCGTTGGCATCGATGATCAAATATGCATTGGGTTCGGTAAAGCCACACAAGTAATAAAAGTAGCTGTCGTGGCGGTAAGGAAAGTCACTGTCCCGGTTACGCGCGCGTTCTGGCGCAGTGGGGATGATGGCGACAGCTGCTGCAGATGTTGATCGCAAATGCGCGGCCAACTGCTTGCGGCGTTGTGCGTAAAAAGTGGCGTTGGCTATGGTCATGGCTGTTTAATTTGTTCTTATGGATGGTTGCGATGCATGCTTTAAAACGAGTCTTAAAGCGAAGCAGCGCTTTCATTAATCGAAGTCGCGTTTTTTATTTCACTTTATCTCTAATTTAACGAGCTATCTCTAATTTAAAAAGCCGCGTTGTTGATTTCAGCCAACCTCTCGGGTGTACCGACATCACTCCATGCTTGTTCGTACAAAGTTGCGCCGACCAAGCCATGGTCCATAGCGGCGCGCAACATGGGTGCTAAGGGGGCTTTTACGCCATCTGGGTTGCCGGCTGGAATGTCACACCAAGCAGATTGGAAAAATGCTTGTTTGTACAAGGCTACGGTGCTGAAGGTCCAGCGTGGGGCGGCGTTGTTGTTTGGAAGATTTAGCGCTAGACCGTGGTTTGGCGCCGGCACTTCGCAAGGACTGGTGGCGCTCTGCGCAAAACCATCTGTATGGCCCGTGGTGTCAAACACGATGCCAAAGTCGCCGCGCGGGTTGTGGACGGGGTTGGGTACTAACCAAATATGTGCCAGCTGTTTGGACGCTGCAAAGCTTGCATACGCTTCGCGGGCAAAAGAAAAATCGGGCATCCAGACATCGCCTGCGGCTACCCAAAAAACATCGGCCAACATAGGAAGTGCGCGAATAATACCGCCGGCGGTTTCCAATGCCCCTCCAAAGTCTTTGCCCTCTTGCGAGTAGTGCATTTGCATAGGCTTGTTTTCTGACGGTTTCACCTGTTGGGCGCCATCAAAATAACTTCCAAAATGCTTAGTTATCTGCTCCCCCAACCAAGCCGTATTGACCACCAAGTCCTGCACTCCCGCGCGCTGCATAGACTCCACCGCCCATTGCATCAAAGGTTTGCCTTTCACGGGCAGCATGGGCTTGGGCGTGTGGTCGCTCAAAGGGCGCATGCGTTCGCCTCGGCCAGCGGCTAACAACATGGCGGTGGCAGGGCGTGAAGGGGTGGCTGGCATGGTGCGCGAGGGGTTCACAGAGCCCAGTGTAGCTAGAGCTTCTTGCCTCGCTAGCTAAAATCTAGGGTTTCTACTTTCCCAGGACGCCCTGACATGGCAAATCACCCACGGATGGCCAGCGCAATTCGCGCTTTGGCAATGGACGCTGTTCAACAAGCCAACTCAGGACATCCCGGCGCGCCCATGGGCATGGCCGATATCGCCGTCGCTTTGTGGGGCGAGCATTTGCACCACAACCCCAGCAACCCACATTGGAGTAACCGTGATCGCTTCGTGCTGTCCAACGGCCACGGCTCCATGTTGATTTACGCACTCTTGCATTTGACAGGCTACAACTTACCCATGCAGGAGTTAAAGAACTTCCGCCAGTTGCACAGCAAGACGGCAGGCCATCCTGAGGTAGGTGTGACTCCCGGTGTAGAAACCACCACTGGCCCTCTCGGCCAAGGCTTGGCCAACGCTGTGGGCATGGCTTTGTCTGAAAAGCTTCTGGCCGCGCAGTTCAACCGCGACGGCCATGCCATCGTCAACCACCATACCTATGTCTTCATGGGCGATGGTTGTTTGATGGAAGGCATCAGCCACGAAGCCTGTGCCCTCGCCGGTGCCTGGAAGCTCAACAAACTGATCGCGCTCTACGACGACAACGGCATTTCTATCGACGGCAAAGTCGCGCCTTGGTTTATCGACAACACGCCCGAACGTTTCAAAGCCTACGGATGGAATGTGATCGACGCCGTCAACGGCCATGACGTTGCAGGTGTGAGTCAAGCGATTGCAAAAGCCAAGTACAGCGCCGACAAGCCCACGCTCATCGTTTGCAAAACCAGCATCGGCAAAGGCAGCCCTAACCGCGCCAACACCGCCAAGGCCCACGGCGAGCCATTGGGCGTAGAAGAAATTGCACTCACCCGCGCGGCCATCGACTGGGACTTACCGCCCTTTGAAATTCCCCAAGACGTCTATGCCGACTGGAGCGCAATCGCCCGTGGTCAACTAGACGAGGCAGATTGGAACCGTTTGTTTGCCGCTTATGAAAGCGCGCATCCCGCTTTGGCCAAGGAATACCAACGCCGCATGGCCGGTGATCTGCCCAAGCACTTCGCGCAAACCGTGGTGGACGCCGTCATCGATGCACACACCAAAGCCGAAACCGTTGCGAGCCGCAAGGCCAGCCAATTGGCGCTCGAAGCCTTCACCGCCGCATTGCCAGAGTTGTTGGGTGGCAGCGCAGACCTAACCGGCTCAAACCTCACTAATACCAAGAGCACACCAAGCTTTCGCGTTGATCTAGCGGGTGATGTAGTCACCTACCCCAGTGCAGACGGCCACAGCACACCCGATGACACCACCGGCCGTCACATCAACTACGGCGTGCGCGAATTTGGCATGGCTGCCATCATGAATGGTGTCGCCCTGCATGGCGGATTCATTCCTTATGGCGGCACCTTCCTGACCTTCAGTGACTACTCGCGCAACGCGATCCGCATGGCGGCTTTGATGAAGCAACGCGTCATCCATGTTTTCACCCACGACTCGATTGGCTTGGGCGAAGACGGCCCGACCCACCAGTCGATTGAGCATGCTGCGTCATTACGCTTGATTCCAAACCTCGACGTTTGGCGCCCTGCTGACACTGCAGAAACCACCGTTGCGTGGGCAGTGGCTTTACAAAACCAACACAAGCCCACGGCCTTGTTGTTGAGTCGTCAAAACCTGCCTTATTTACCCAAAGGTGAAGCGCGCACGAGCGCCAATACGCAGGCCGCAGGCGAGTTTTCGGGCCTGGACGCCATCAACAAAGGCGCCTATGTGCTGGCAGAGCCCAGCGAAGTAGGCATCAATAAGTCTGCGCAAGCGGTCATTGTTGCCACAGGCTCTGAAGTGCAACTTGCCCTCAAGGCGCAAGCCCTCTTGGCCGAACGCAAGATTGCGGTGCGCGTGGTGTCCATGCCCAGCACCACCACATTCGATCGCCAAAGCGTGGCTTACAAATCGGCCGTTTTGCCCAAAGGTCTGCCCCGCGTGGCAGTTGAAATGGGCTCCACCGACGGCTGGTGGAAATACGGCGTCTCGGCTGTTGTCGGCATCGACACTTACGGCGAGTCGGCCCCTGCGGGCGTGCTATTCAAACACTTCGGCTTTACGCCTGAGAACGTGGCGGATACCGTTCAAAAAGTGCTTGCTAAGTAATTTATTTTAACTTTAAGGAAATTGCATGACCATCAAGATTGGTATTAACGGCTTTGGACGGATTGGCCGTATGGTGTTTCGCGCAGCGGCGCAAAACTTTTCTGACATCGAGGTGGTGGGCATTAACGACTTGTTAGAACCCGACTACTTGGCGTACATGCTCAAGTACGACAGCGTGCATGGCCGCTTCAAGGGCGATATCGCCGTCGACGGCAATACCTTGATCGTCAATGGCAAGAAAATCCGTCTCACCCAAGAGCGCGACCCTGCAGCCTTGAAGTGGAACGCTGTTGGCGCTGACATCGTGGTCGAAGCCACCGGTTTGTTTTTAGACAAAGCCAGCGCCGAAAAACACTTGGCAGCAGGCGCTAAAAAAGTGTTGATGTCTGCGCCTTCTAAAGACGACACGCCCATGTTTGTGTTCGGCGTGAACCACGCCACTTACAAAGGTGAGGCCATCATCTCTAACGCGTCTTGCACCACCAACTGCTTAGCCCCCGTTGCCAAAGTGTTGAATGACAAATGGGGTATCAAGCGTGGCCTGATGACCACCGTGCACGCAGCCACTGCCACCCAAAAAACCGTTGACGGCCCTAGCAACAAAGATTGGCGCGGTGGACGCGGTATTTTGGAAAACATCATTCCTTCCAGCACGGGTGCCGCCAAAGCTGTAGGCGTGGTGATTCCTGCTTTGAACAAAAAACTCACCGGCATGTCTTTCCGCGTCCCTACGTCTGATGTGTCCGTGGTCGACCTGACTGTGGAGTTAAACAGCCCCGCAAGCTACGCCGAGATTTGCGCTGAAATGAAAGCACAAAGCGAAGGCGCATTGAAAGGCATCTTGGGCTACACCGAAGACAAAGTCGTCGCCACCGATTTCCGTGGCGAGCCTTGCACCAGCGTGTTTGACGCAGATGCCGGTATCGCGCTCGACACCACTTTCGTCAAAGTGGTGAGCTGGTATGACAACGAGTGGGGCTACTCCAACAAATGCTTGGAGATGGTGCGCGTCATATCAAAGTAATTTGATATCTCGAAGGCTTTCCGGTCCCAAGCCTCTAATTGGTTATTCGATCTCAGCAGAATATACACGCGCTAATCGACAAACCGCACTTTGGGTGTGTTTCTTGCTTTATTTTGGTGCTTTTTTGGGTTTTGACTCAAATACAGCACCAATAATAATCATATATCCAAGGGATTCACGATGGACGCACAAAAACAGGGCGCCGATGCACTATTTATTTTGCTAGGCGCTGTGATGGTTCTCGCCATGCACGCAGGTTTTGCCTTTTTAGAACTCGGCACTGTTCGTAAAAAAAACCAAGTCAATGCGCTAGTCAAAATCTTGGTGGACTTTTGCATGTCCACGCTGGCTTATTTTATGGTCGGATATGGCGTGGCATATGGCGCCAGCTTCATGGTGGGCGCGCAAACCTTGGCTGATAAAAATGGCTATGAGTTAGTCAAATTCTTTTTCTTGCTCACATTTGCCGCAGCCATCCCCGCCATTATTTCGGGCGGCATTGCCGAGCGCGCCAAGTTTTGGCCCCAGCTCATTGCAACTGCCGTCATCGTTGGGTTTGTCTATCCCTTCTTTGAAGGCATTGCCTGGAACCAGCATTTCGGCTTTCAGGTGTGGATCAAGTCTTTAACCGGCGACGAGTTCCACGACTTTGCAGGTTCTGTCGTAGTGCACGCTGTTGGCGGCTGGTTGGCTTTACCTGCCGTTCTTTTGCTAGGCGCTAGGAGCAACCGCTACCGCAAAGACGGCGCCATCTCTGCTCACCCTCCCTCGAGCATTCCATTCTTAGCCTTGGGTGCATGGATTCTCATCGTTGGCTGGTTCGGCTTTAACGTGATGAGCGCACAAACCTTGGACAAAATCTCCGGCTTAGTAGCGCTCAATTCACTCATGGCCATGGTCGGCGGCACCTTGGTTGCTTTGGTCTTAGGCAAGAACGACCCCGGCTTTGTCCACAACGGTCCCTTGGCCGGCTTAGTCGCAGTCTGCGCAGGCTCCGACGTCATGCACCCCATGGGCGCCTTGGTGGTCGGCGCAGTCGCTGGCGCCATCTTTGTTGGCATGTTCACCCTGACCCAAAACAAATGGCGCATCGACGACGTCCTAGGCGTGTGGCCATTACATGGCTTATGCGGCACATGGGGCGGTATTGCTGCGGGCGTTTTTGGGACGGAAGCCTTTGGCGGCATAGGCGGCGTCAACCTGACCGCGCAATTAGTGGGCACCTTAATGGGCGCAACGTGGGCGTGTGCTGCGGGCTTTCTCATTTACGGTGTGTTGAAAATCACAACGGGTTTGCGGATGAGTCAAGAAGACGAATACGAAGGTGCAGATCTAGCCATCCACAAAATCAGTGCCACACCAGAGCGCGAAGCAAGCTGGTAAAGCCAAGCCGGCTGTTAAGACAATCAATAAAATCATCATTTCCACGATAAATCAGGCTAAATTTACAAAACCAAGCCTTTTTTGTGGGGAATTACATGAAAACTCTTGTGTTTTTTTTCAACATGTGTTCCATAATGGGCGCGCAGTGTTTTTGTAATAAGAAACGACTGCTTGTTTGGTGATAGGTTAGTTTCGGTTCGGGACTCCATCGCTTTTTTATTGTGTTTTAAGGAGTCCCTTTCATGGGCAACAAACTGTACGTCGGCAACCTGCCGTATTCTGTACGCGACAGCGATCTTGAACAGTCTTTTGGACAGTTCGGTGCTGTCACCAGCGCCAAAGTCATGATGGAGCGCGATACAGGTCGCTCCAAAGGTTTTGGTTTCGTCGAAATGGGCAGCGATGCCGAAGCCCTTGCTGCTATCGAAGGCATGAACGGCGCACCTTTGGGTGGCCGTAGCCTAGTAGTCAACGAGGCACGTCCCATGGAGCCACGTCCTCCCCGCACTGGT